>NZ_KV793230.1:0-121530 GCF_001808405.1 Trueperella sp. HMSC08B05
GTCAGGCCCCGGCTCGGGGTCAGGCCCCGGATCGGTGACGCCCTGCGTAGAGAGCGCGTACATGTGGCCCGCCTCGGTAGGGAAGGAGACGTGGTTGGCGTCGATCTTGGTCAGCGCCAGCCGCTCCCCCGAACCCGAATGCCCGTCAATCACCACGGAGTTGAACTGGTCCGCCCCGTCGAAGAACAGCACGGCATCGCCACCGTTGTTGGAGGTCACCGTCGCGGTTGTCACCTTGCCCCCGGTCCAGGAGAAGTCGAGGTCGAAGTTGCCGCGAGCCTTCAGGCCCGACACGCTACCTTCGGCCCACGCCTTCGGCAGCGCCGGCAGCAGGTGGATGTAGTTGTGGTAGGCCACCCCATCCGCCTCGAAGGTCGAGTTCGACTGAGCGAGCATCTCGTTGATACCCGAAGTGTTGCCGAAGTTACCGTCAATCTGGAACGGCGGGTGCGCGTCGAACAGGTTGGGATACATCGCGCCCTTAAGCTGCTTGGTAATGAGCAGGTAGGCGCGGTCACCATCGCCGGTGCGCGCCCAAGAGTTGATGCGCTGGCCCACGCCCCAGCCGGTCGCGTCGTCGCCGCGCTGGTTGAGCGAGGTCTTCGCCGCGTCCATGAAGGTGGCGTTATCGACCGTGATGAGGTCGCCCGGGAACAGCCCGAGCATGTGGGACAGGTGGCGATGGCCCGCCTGGTAGCCCGCGATCGCGTTGCCGGCCTTGTCCTTGCCGAGGCCGCCCTCGAAGAACCACTCCTTGATCTGCCCGTCGTCGCCCACCTCAATCGGCTTGAGTAGGCTCTGCGCACACGACCACGAGCGGTTGGCGTCCGCCACAAACGCGCCGGAATCGTCCTTGCGCCAGTTGTCCACCGAGCACTGGCCGTCCGCACTCGCCAGGTCAGAGTCGACGCCGAGCACCGCCGCGGACTCCTGGGCGTCCTGCAACAGCTGCCACACCAGCGAGCTTTCGTAGGTGTTGCCATCGGTGCCAAGCGGTCCGTGCTCCGGCGAGTAGGCCACGCCAGTGGTCAGGCGGGCTTCGCCGTCGGCGGCGTCAGTGTTGCCTTTCTTGAGCATGTAGTTGACGTAGAAGTTGGCCTCTTCCTTCAGCAGTGGATAGATGCGCTCGGCGAGGATCGCCTCATCGCCCGTGTACTCGTAGTACTCGTAGACGTTTTGCAGGATCCACGGCACCGCCGCCGGGCTCCAGCCCCAGGAGAACGCCGCACCCGGAGTGGTCCAGCCATAGGCCGTGTTCTCGGTATGGGCCATAAAGCCGGCACCCTCGCCGATCTTTGTTCCGGCCTGCGTCTGAGCGCCCGCGTACACGTGCGCCGTCACGCGGCCCGGTTCCACCAGGCCCTCCACGTAGTCAATGAGCGGCAGGGCTGATTGCTCCAGGCTGGAGGAGTATGTGGGCCAATAGTTCATTTGCAGGTTGACGTTGAGGTGGAAGTCGGCGCCCCAGGGGGTGCGGCCGTGGGCGTTGTCATCGGCTGTGGAGGACCAGATGCCCTGCAGGTTGGAGGGCAACTGGCTGTCCTCGCGCGACGAGGCCACCGTGAGGTAACGCCCGTAGTTGTAGACCAGGGTCTCGAGCGTACGCTGGTCGGCCTCGCTCGCCGTGCCCTGCTTGTAGGCGTTGAGGAGCTCGTCGGTAGGCTTGGCGCCCTCGCCGAAGGTGGCCGCCTGGCCGAGGTTCAGCTTGACCTTCCCGTAGAGCGCCTCGTGGTCAGCGACGTGAGCCGCCCGGACGGCGTCGTAACCCTTGGCGGCGGCCGCGTTCACGACGTCGGCCAGGCGCGTGTCGAGCTGCTGTGCGGTCTCGCCGGTGCGGTACGCGGGGTAGCTCGCCTGGTAGTCGGTGCCGGCAGCCAAGTACAGCGTGACCTCGCTGGCGTTGGCAATGGTCAGCGCGTCGCCTGCATCGGACGCCGCGACCGTGGCACCCTCGCCCTCAACAACGGCCCGGATCTTCGCGTTGTAGAGTAGCCCGTTGTTGCCGAGAGCGCCCGAGGAGGTAAGAGTGTCGCCGTCGATCACGACCTGCGCGCCCGACTTGCTCCAGCCGCTATTGAGCGGGAGGGCCACGTCGAAATTAAGCGCATCCTTGCCCACAGACGTCAAGTGGGCGACCATCACGTCATCAGGGTTGGAGACGAAGTAGTCGCGCATGTAGTCGGTGCCGTCGTAGTGGAAGTGGACGTTTGCCACACCAGTCGTCAGGTCGAGGGAGCGTTGGAAGAGGAAGACCGGGGCGTCCTCGGGGCTGTCCGAGGTGATCGTGAGGTCGCCCCAGTTCTGGAAGGACCCCTGCAGGGCGGCGTCGAATCCGCCGATCAGGCTGTTGGTGTTGGCCACAGTTGCCGCACCGCCGTCGAGCTCACGGTTGAGTTCGCGTAGCGCCGCGCCGTAGCGTCCGCGGCTGACCTCGTTGCCGCCCGTGTAGGTGTGCCCCTCGGCGGGGCCACCCGTCCACAGGGTCTCCTCGTTGAAGGTGATCCTTTCGGTGCCGACCTCGCCCCAGACCGTTCCGCCGACCTTACCGTTGCCGATCGGGAGGGTGGTGCGTTGCCAGCGGTCGTCCTTGCCGCCCGCCCGGAGCGGGTTGCCCGTGCCGACCGAGCCCATCGGGGTTGCCGACGCGGGCTGGCTGTACCACAGGACGTCGTCACCGGCCATCGCCGCCACCTGCTCATCCCAGGCGCGCGGGCCCTCGGGCGCCTGAGGCTCGGGTGCCTCCGGCTCGAACTCCGAAGTGACACTCAGGGTCGGCGCGTCCGCCGCCGTCAGCCCACCCAGCGCGCTGACGCCTTCGGTGGAAGCGAAGCGCATCTCCATGCCCTTCGTCTCCCCCAGCACGAAGGTCAGCTGACGATCGCCGGCCTCATAAGCCGCGCGCACCATCGCCGTGACGTCGATCGTCACCGCCCTGCGCTTGTCCGCCGCGATCGTCATACTGTCCGAGGTGTAGCGGTCGGCTGCGGCGACCGGGAAGTCGGCGGCGAAGGCGACGTCGTCGGTGGTGAGAGTGAAATCCGGGCGGGTTGCCCACGTCGACACGCCGGTGTCGCAACTGGCGGCGCCGTTGGTGCAGGTGTCGGTGTCAACCAGCGCGACGCCGACCTGCGCCTGCTCCGTACCCTGCAGGTTGTTCACGACGTGCCCAATGTACGTCAGCTGGAGCGTCGCCTCCTCCGGTGCCGCGGTGAGAGAGCTCAGGTCGAAGGAGATCATGCCCATCTTCGCGTCGGTGTAGTCCGAGGTGTCGGCGGAGACGAAGCCCTCACCGAACAGGCCGTAGGGCTGGTCGGGACTGGATATTCCCCCGCTGGTCGGGTGCAACGTGCCGATGTAAGGCTTGCCGACGTTCGACTGCGTCTTCTCCGACGCCCACGCTTGCAACGTGGTGTCCGCGCTCGCCGGGAGATCCTTCTGGGAGGTGTCAGCGAGGGCGGGTATGCTCCCAGCACTCAGCGTTAAGGCGAGAACAGCCGCTGCGGCAATACGATTTTTCATACGCATAAGGCGTCCAAAGCTCCTTTGCTTAGATCTTGCCTAGTATGTGTACACGCCCACACTAGTGAAACCGTGTGTTTCCTGCCACCATTTTTCACAGTCTGCCAGGGGTACTGGTCCGTGCTCACACCCCTTCCGTCAGGGCGTTAGGCTCGGATACTACTGCCGTAACACTTCAAGTAGCCGGGTGAGCGCAGTGTCTAGCTTCTCCTGCTCCTCGGCAGTGAATGTGGACGAGAGGACCTGGTGGACGACGTCGTCGACGATCTGACGCGCCTCATCGTGAGCCCGGCGCCCCCGGTCGGTGACTGACAAGACGTTGACGCGCCGGTCGGCGCTACCCGGCACTCGCTCCACGTAACCTTTCGTGACGAGCTTGTCGATGACCTTGCTGATCCCGCCGGTGGTGATGTCGAGCGCGGAGGCAACCCACCGCGCAGGGCATGAGGTGGAAGTCATTGATCTGGCGTCCGAAGAGTTCGATCCGGCGCTTCGTTTCGGTTACCGACAACGCATGCATGAAGAAGCCTGCACTAAGACGCGGCAGGAGCTCCTGCAAAGGTGCGATCAAGCGGCACTCGCATTTCCCGTCTGGTGGGCGGGCGAACCCTCACTGCTCAAAGGCTGGTTCGATCGAGTTCTGACACCAGGCAATGCCTACCGCTATCTTTCGGGAAACTCGTTCACAATGGTTGCTCACCGGGCGTAGCACAACGCTGATCGCCACCAGCCACGCGCCCGCCTGGTATGCGCGCCTCCACCCGGCGAACCCGATCTCCCGCATCGCGCGGCACATCCTCGGCAACTGTGGCATCAAGGTCACGCAGCGCCTCACCTTCGGCTGAATGGACGGCAAGAACGCTACCCCTGACAACCTCCGAAGGTTCATCGCACGGGTGGAGAAGCCCGCCCACGAACTCTAGGAAATCGCCCTCGATGGGCTTGCCCGCACGTTGTTGACGCCTCGGCAGGGTGGCGCGCCTAAATCACCAACCGAATCATCCTAGATCAGGAACGCCAGCACACCTACGACCGCGGCGACGATCAAGAAAACCAGCGCAGCAACACCATAACCGCCGACGCTTGCCGCGGAGACTTTCGTCGGGTTTGCCGGGTTGTAACGTAACGCCACCTCGTCGCCGACTTCGATCTTCGGCCGTCGTCGGAAATCCGCGTTGGCGACGTGTGCCTTGTCGTCGTCGACAATGCGGAAAACAGGCCGCCACACCTTCTGACCGTCGCTAGAGACCTCTTCGATGTTGCGGATCACCGGGAGGACTACCTGCTTCCACCTGCGCGCACGTAGAAAGAGCCCGGCGAAGATCAGGCCGAAGGCAGCGAAAATGACTGCCGATACGATCAATACCCAGAACAAGGCACCCCCTTCGTTGGCCATTTTAGAGGAGGCCGCGGGAGTCGATGGGAGATAATCGCGCCCTGCGACAGGAATTCACCCGAGGTTCGCCTTCGCCGCTTAGCTTGAACGCAACAGAACGCGCGAAGCGATCCACAGCGGGTCGGAACAAGGAAGTGAACTGTAGCGAATGCGGATCCTGACACACGACAACTCAATTCAGCCACCAGGAGAGACATGGGCCTTTTCGGACGACGTAAGAAAAAGCAAGAACAGCAAGAGCCGCAAAAGTCAGCAGCCTATCTTGCACGACAAGCAGAGATTCAGAACCTCATCGCTGCAGAACCCGAAGCGATCGCTGTCGACGGGATTGAGCTGGCAAAGCCGTCCGCGCCATCGACCCGACGCGGTTTTCTGGATTGTACCAAAGATTGATCTAGCCACATCTGCACCCTTGCTGTGTTGGAGAGAGTAACCCTATCTGCACCCTAGGGGGCCAAAAAACACCATACCAGACCAAAAAAGACCACAAAACAAAACGGGCACTTTTCCGCACCACAGCAACGAAAACCCCGCCAGATCAACGATCCGGCGGGGTGCCATGTGGAGATGGGGAGAATTGAACTCCCGTCCGACGATGCAAAACCCAAGACTTCTCCGGGTGCAGTCTGCTTTGCGTTGTTTTCAGCTCCAGCACTCACGCAGACAAGTTGCTGACGAGCATAGTTACCTAGTGTCGGCCAGCACCCGGTAACCCAGTGCCGACCCAGTGGCTTTCAAAAACGACGCCAGAATTCTCACGTGAAAGCACCGTGAGGCTGACGGACTTCCTTAAGTGCGCTCGCGCTTAGGCAGCGAGGGCGAAGTCGGACTTCTGCTTGTTGGCAGTTATTGTTTGCAGAGAGTCGTTAAAGAGATGACTCTGCATCCTCTACCCGCTTCCCTTCGGCAGTCATCGCCGTCGAAACCGATCATCCCCTTATTCAGTTGTCAACCAACTACGCCCGAAGGCGTTCGCCCATTCTACAACGACGCCGACGCCGCGTCTACCCCTGTCCCTCCCGGCTCAACCACCTCGGCTCACACCCCGCCGCACCCAGCCGGACCACTAGACTGTCACCATGACGATTACCACGCCCACCACGATCGAACCCGGCGACAGGGTCGCCCTGCTCTCCCCCGCCTGGGCGGCGCCGGCCTACTTCCCGGACATTCACGCGCAGGCAGTTGCGCGCGTGGAGCGGCTGCTCGACGTCGTCGTCGTGGAGTACCCCACCACGCGGAAAATGGGGGCGACGCCGGAGGAGCGCGCCGCGGACGTCAATGCCGCGTTCGCCGACCCCGACATCCGCGCGATCCTCACCACCGTGGGCGGCAATGACGAGATCCGCGTCATCCGCCACCTCGACCCGGCGCTCGCCCAGGCCGACCCCAAGCCGTTCTTCGGCTACTCGGACAACACGAACATCCTTAACTGGCTATGGTCGCACGGCGTGGGCGGCTATTACGGCGGCGCCACCCAGGTGCACTTCGGGCCAGGCACGCTGGTCGACGCCGAGCACCTCATCACCCTGCGCGCCGCGCTTTTCGGCCGCGGTGACACCGTCCTGCCCACCACCACCGATTCCCAGGACCACGGCTACGACTGGTCCAGCCCCGAGACCCTCATCGAGGATTCCCCGCGCGGCCCGGCCCGCCGGATCGAGTTCATCGGTAGCGACGACGCCGTGCGCGGGCACACGTGGGGCGGGTGCCTGGAGGTCATTGACGAGCTCGGGCTCGCCGGCCGCCTGCCAGAGGTGGACGATCTCGAAGGCGCGATCCTCATCTTCGAAAACTCCGAGCGGGTGACGCCCGCGGATATCGTGGGCGACTGGATCCGCGCACTCGGCGAGCGCGGCTACCTCGAGGCTGCGGCGGGCCTCATGTTCGCCCGGCCCGTGGTCGACGACCGGGACGCGCCCACCACCCCCGACGTGCTGGAGGCGCGCCACGACGCTTACGTCGAATATCTCCTGACACAGGTGGGCCGTTACCGCAAGGACCTGCTCGTGTGCCTCAACGTCCCGTTCGGGCACACGCGCCCGCAGCTCATCGTGCCCTACGGCGGCGAGGTCACACTCGACCCGGCGGCCGAGCAGGTCACAGCCCACTTCCCGCTCGCCGAGCGCTACCGGGTCGGCGGGGCAAGCTAGGCGGCGCCTGCGCCCGCCGTCGCCCCGGCGCTGCCTGGAGCAGTGCCCATCACCCGGCTCGGCGCGCCCTAAATGTAGTCGATGACATCCTTGATCGACGCGTGAACGTGGTTGGGACGATAGGGGAACTTGATGATGTCCTCCCGCTTGGTGGAGCCGGTGAGCACAAGGTGCGTGCACAGCCCCGTCTCCACGCCCGCCTGAATGTCGGTGTCCATCCGGTCGCCCACGATCGACGTCTCCTCTGAGTGCGCCCCGATCTTGTTCAGGCCGTTGCGCAGCATGATCGGGTTCGGTTTGCCCACGAAGAACGCGCTGCGCCCGGTTGCCTTCTCGATCATCGCGGCAACGGCGCCGGTGGCGGGCAGGTCGCCGTCGGCGGAGGGGCCCGTGGGGTCGGGGTTCGTGGCGATGAAGCGCACGCCCCTTTGGATGAGCCGGATCGCGGTGGTGATCATCTCGAACGAGTACGTGCGGGTCTCCCCCAGCACTACGAACTCCGGGTCCACCGACGTCATGACGAAGCCCTCTTCGTACAGCGCCGTGGTCAGCCCCGCCTCGCCCACCACGAACGCGCGCCGATTATCGGTCTGATTCGCCAGGAACTTCGCGGTGGCCAGGGCCGAGGTCCAGATCCGTTCCGGGGGCACCTGCAGGCCCGACGTCGCCAACCGCGCCGACAGGTCACGCGGGGTGAAAATCGAATTGTTCGTCAAGATCAGGTGCGGGATGTCCCGCTCCTCGAGCCGGTTCAGGAACTCTTTCGCGCCGTCCAGCGCGATCCCCTCATGAACAAGGACGCCGTCCATATCAATCAGCCATGCACTCATGCCCTAAGACAATCATGGATCACCGGCCGCCGACTACCGCAAAGCCAACCTGCACGTTTGTGCCACGCCTTGCCGAAAGGTGACCCAACGACGTCGTTCGCGGGCGTGCGCCATCAGCGCCAGTTCCTCGGGCACTCACGACGCCGTTCCCGGGCTCACGCCTAACGCGCCCGCTTGCGCGCCTCCGACACGGCCCGCTCGGCCTCACGCTGATCTTGCTTGCGGCGCAGCGTCTCACGCTTGTCCCACTCCTGCTTACCGCGGGCGAGGCCGATCTCCACCTTCGCGCGGCCACGGATGAAGTACAGCTCGAGCGGCACCACCGTGGTGCCCTTTTCCTTGACCTTAACGGCGAGCGCACGCAGCTCGTCCTTGTGCAGGAGGAGCTTGCGCTTCTGGGTGGGCGCATGGTTGGTCCAACCGCCCGTCGACCACGCGGGGATATTTGCCCCGACCAGCCAGGCCTCGCCGCGCCGATCGAAGTCGATCCACGCTTCCATGAGGGAGGCTCGCCCGGCGCGCAACGCCTTGACCTCCGTGCCCGCGAGCACAAGCCCGGCTTCGTAGGTCTTGTCAATGAAATAGTCGTGGTGGGCCTTCTTGTTGCGCGCCACCACCTGCTTCGCGTCCGCGGCCTCCTTCGCCTTTTGGGCAGGGGTCAGCTTGCCGCTGTCCTTCTTCCAGGCCTTTGGCATCGCTCATCCCTCCCTTGACGTGACCATATAGCTTAACGCCGAGAAACGGGCGTTCGCAAGATTAGGCCCAGCGGCGGGTAAAGGATGCGAAGTTCATCGGGTCAACAACCGTACCGTTCTTCCACACCTCGAAGTGAACGTGGCACGCGGTGACCAGGCCGGTCTGACCCGTCCACCCGATCACGTCGCCCTGGTTCACGCTCTGCCCCACCCGGACGTTGAACGCCGAGAGGTGGTTGGTGACCGTCACGTAGGAGTTGCCTCCCACCACGCCGTGGTTGATGTAGATCTGGTTGCCGTGCGTGCCGTTACCGGCAGCCGGGATGACAGCCGAGACGACGCCGTCGGCGGGCGCGGTCTGTGCCTCGCCACACCGGGAACGCAGGTCCACGCCGTTGTGCATCCACGTGCCACCGAACGGGTAGACGCGCATGCCGAACGGCGAGGTGACGTAGACGGGGGCGGGAACCGGTGGCTTGATCCAGCTACCCGAAGTCTGTCCGGAGTTATTCGGGGCGGACGGCGCCTGCTGCGAGGAACCGTTCCCCTGAGCCTGGGCCTGCGCCTTGGCGCGCTCTTCTTCAAGCTTACGCTTATTCTCCGCGTCGATCTGCGCGATGCGCTGGGCGGTCTGCTCGCTCTGGGTCTCGAGCGTGGCGAGCGAGGCCTGGTAGTTGGACTTCTTCTCCTCATAGTCAGCCGACTGAGCCACCAGGCTCGACTCCAGGTCCACGAGCTCGGCCTTGCGCGCATCAGCTTCGACCTTCTTCGAGGTCTGCGTATCAACCAGCTCCTCGGACTTGGCCTTCAGCTCCTCGATCTGGTCCTCCACCGCGTTCTGGCGGGACTCACGATTCTTTTCCTGCGCGGCCTTCTGCTGGAACTGCGCGAGCGACGCCGTCTGGGAGCGGCTCACGGCTGACTGCGCGCGGTACGCATTGGCGAAATCCTCGGCGGTGGCAGAGCCGACGAGCATCTCCATCGTGGAGGGCATCGTGTCGCCACGATAGGTAGCGCGGGCTAGCTCCCCCAGCGACTTGCGCGTGGCCTCCGCGTTCGCCTCGTTTTCCTTGATCTGGTCCTTGATCTGCGCAAGCTCCCCCTGGGCGGCATCCAGTAGCGCGGAGTTCGCTTCCAGCTCGCGCACGGCGGCGGCGAGCTCGGCCTCGGCGGTTTGCACGGCCTCCTCCGCGGCCGGGATCTTCCCGCGGGTCTCCTCCAGCTTGAGGTAGGCCTCCTGAAGGTTGACGTCGATGCCCTCCAGCTCGGACTGCAGGCGCTCCTTTTCGGCCTTCTGCTCCTGCTGCTGGTCCACCAGGTCGCTGCGCTCGTCGCCGAACGCGGGCACGACCAGCAGGGCTGACGCGGTCAGCGCGGCGGCGGCCACAGCTGAGGCGAGTTTACGCATGTTTCCTCCCTAGACCCGAGTGTAGCGGCGCAGAGCCAAGAACGAGGCGAAACCGGAGACCACGATCGCGCCGAGGATGAGCCACGGGGCGATGAGTAGCACATCGTGGCCCGTGATGATCCGTAGCCACGAGCCGGCGAACCAATCCTGAATGAAGTACTCCACTGCCGCCCACAGCGCCGCCACCGCGGCAAGCGAGCCCACGAGCGAGGCCAGCATGCCCTCGAGCACGAAGGGCGCCTGGATGAAACTGTTCGAGGCGCCAACGAATCGCATAATCTCGGTTTCGTTGCGGCGGAACATGGCCGACAGGCGGATAGTGGACGGGATGAGAAGCAACGCGGTGACGATCATGACGCCCGCTAGCGAACCGGCAATGAGTGTGAAACGGTTGAGCATCTTGAACAGCGGCTCGAGCTGCTCGCGCTGGTCGATGACGGCGTCGACACCGGGGCGCCCCTCGAGAGACTCGCGGACGACGTCGTACTCCTGCGGATCGACGAGCTTGACACGGAAGGACGCCTGCATCTGCTCGGGGTCAACCGTGTCCACCCACACACTGTCCTTGAGGTACTCGCGGAAGTTCTTGTAGGCCTCTTCCTTCGTCTCGAAGTAGACCTCGTCCACGTAGTCGGCCATCTCGGGCGAATGAAGGAAATCGTTAATCGCGTCGATCTGGTCCTGCGTGACCTCGCCGCCCGCGCACTGGGCCGTGTTCTGGTCCGGAGCACACAGGAAGGCCGAGACCTCCACCCGGTCATACCAGGCGGTCTTCGCGGACTCGATCTGATCCTGCAGCAGCACGGCCGAGCCGACGAAGAGGAGGGACACGAAGGTCACAAGCGTCACCGACGCCGACAGGGCGAAGTTCGCGCGCAGCCCCTTGAAAACCTGAGAAAAGATAAACCGTAGCCTCATGCCTGGCTCCCCCCGTAAACGCCGCGATCCTGATCGCGCACAACCTCGCCGTCAACCAACTCGATCACGCGCTTGCGCAACTGGTTAACGATCGCCTGATCGTGGGTGGCCATGACCACCGTGGTGCCCTGGCGGTTAATGCGGTCAAGGAGGCGCATGATGCCCAGCGCCGTCTTGTGGTCAAGGTTGCCGGTCGGCTCGTCGGCCAGCAGGAGCTCGGGGCGGTTGACCATCGCGCGCGCAATCGCCACGCGCTGCTTCTCTCCACCCGACAACTCGTGCATGCGCCGCTTCTCCTTGCCATCCAGGCCCACCAGCTCCAAAACCTGCGGGACCTCCTTAAGGATGGCGTGGCGCGGTTTGCCGATCACCTGCATCGCGAGCGCCACGTTGTCGAACACGTTCTTATCCTTTAGCAGGCGAAAGTCCTGGAAGACCGTGCCGATCTGGCGGCGCAGGAACGGCACCCGCCGTGAGGACACTCCCGACAGGTCCTTGCCGAGCACGTGAACTTTGCCCTCCGTGGGGCGCTCCTCGGCCAGGATAAGAGCCAGCATCGTCGACTTTCCCGAGCCCGAGGCACCGACCAGGAAGACGAACTCGCCGCGGTCGATGTTGAGGCTAACGGAGTCGAGCGCGGGAGCCGCGCCTCGCTGATAAACCTTCGTGACGTTTTCAAATGTGATCATAAATGGCGCCAAATCCTTGCAGTCATGGTCGTCACTAGCTTAGGAGCCGGGCTTTTGCGACCCGGGAAGGCGCGCCGACGTGGCGAGGATTACTCCGCCTCCCCCGCCTGGCGCCAGCGGATCCCGGCGTCGATAAAGCCGTCGAGGTCGCCGTCGAACACCGCGTCTGTGTTGCCCACCTCGTGGCCCGTGCGCAGGTCCTTGACCATCTGGTACGGGTGCAGCACGTAGGAGCGCATTTGGTCACCCCAGGAGGCCTTGACGTCGCCCGCCAGCTCCTTCTTCTTCGCTTGCTCCTCCTCGTGGCGCCTTTGTAGCAGCTTGGACTGGAGCACGCGCAAGGCCGCGGCGCGGTTTTGGATCTGCGACTTTTCGTCCTGCATCGAGACCGTGATACCGGTGGGAATGTGGGTCATGCGCACGGCTGAATCCGTGGTGTTCACGGACTGCCCGCCCGGGCCCGAGGAGCGGAACACGTCCACCCTGAGCTCCGATTCCGGGATCTCGATCGAATCGGTGGTCTCGATGAGCGGGATGACCTCCACCGCCGCGAACGAGGTCTGGCGCCTGCCCTGGTTGTCGAACGGCGAAATGCGCACCAGCCGGTGCGTTCCCGCCTCCACCGACAGCGTGCCGTAGGCGTAGGGGGCGTTGACCTCGAACGTGGTGGACTTGATCCCCGCCTCTTCGGCATACGAGGTGTCCATCACCTTCGACTTGTAGCCGTGACGCTCGGCCCAGCGCAGGTACATGCGCTGCAGCATCTGGGCGAAGTCCGCCGCGTCCACGCCGCCCGCACCGGAGCGGATGGTGATGACCGCGTCGCGATCGTCATACTCCCCGCTCAGCAACGTCTTGATCTCCATGTCCGACAGGTCCTTGGAGATCTTCGCGATCTCGGCCTCAAGCTCAGCGTAGAGCTCCTTGCCCGATTCGAGGTCCGACTCGGATTCCTCCACCGCCATCTCGTACAGGGTCTCCGCGTCCACGACCCGCTCCCCCATCTTCTCCACGCGCTCCAGGCGCGACTGGGCGTGCGAGAGTTTGGAAGTAACAGCCTGCGCGGCGTCGGGATCGTCCCACAGGTCGGGCGCCGTGGACTTCTCCGTCAGCTCCGCGATCGTGTTCTTGAGCGCGGGCACGTCGCTGACCGCCTCAATCTGGTCAAAAGTCCGGCGCAGTCTGTCGAGTTCTTGCTGATAATCAATGGCCACGGCGCCAAGTCTACGGCATTTGCCGCAGCCGAGCCGTGGAGGTGACCGTGAGTTCGACTTCGTCCACGGCGCTCGCAAACTGCGGCATGAACGGGATCCGCGCCCGCCCGGTCAGCTCCACAACGACGGCGTCGTCCGCCACCCGCGTTCGAAATCTCACCTCGCGCCCGTCCACGGTCAGCGCGCCGGACGCCGGCGGGGCGGGCGTGAGGCTGAGGGCGGGGCCCGAATAGTAGGTGGCATCCGAGATGTCCTGGGCGAGCTCGAGGGCGAGGGAGTCGGCGGCATTGAGCATGTCGCGGCGCACACCGTAGACGTGGATGACCGAGGCCAGGATGAGGATGAGCGAGATGACAACCACCCACACGCCCAGGCCGAGCACGATGAGGTTGCCGTCTTCGGCGCGCTCGCGGGGCTGGCAGAGTTTGCGGGACGTCATGGCCGTACCACCCGGTACTGGTCAACCACCATCGCCTGCTCGCCCGTGAGCGTGATCGCGCCGACGATGGGCACGGTGACCGTGGCCGAGGCCCGGGCCGTGACGGTGGCGCCGGGGCTGAGGCACGGGCTCGCGCTGCAGGCGAAGTTGAGGTCGAGTTGCTCGTCCATCCCCCGGTCCGTCCAGGCCTTACTCGCAGCTTCCCGCCCGCGTGCCTCTCCCGAGTACACCGATTCGGCCCGCACGTAGGCGCGCGCAGACTGGCGGGCGGCATCCTCGAGGGCGAGCTGGACGGTCGTCGTCGTGGCAAGGCCCGTGAGAAGCGCGAGGGCGGGCACCACGATGACCACCATGACGCCCACGAACTCGACGATGGCGTTGCCGTCCTCGCCGCGGGGCTTATTCGCGCGCCACATGGGCCCTCACCTCGATCACGTGCTCTCCCAGGAAGCCGGCCCCGGGCACCGGCGCCGTCACCACCACCTCGATCCCGTCCGGCATCGCGGTGGCGGCGATGCCGCCGGCGTAGGCGGGACTGAGCGCTCCGGTGATGAGGTCGCGGGTGCGGGCTTCGGCCACCTCGGTCGAGTTCGCCGCGGCCCCCACGCGCGCACCTTCCATCGCCGCGTCGGTGGCGATGGCGTGGACGTACCAGCCAAGGCCCGCTGCGATGATGGTGTAGACCACCATGAGGAGCAGCCCCACGGAGGCCACGAAGCCGACCGTGGCGTTGCCCGCCTCAGATGTTGAGGACGCGCTCGATCGCATTGTTAAACAGGTCGGTCAGCGCCGGGCCGGCCACCGCCCAGATGAGGACCACGAGGGCTGCCGTCATGAGGGTGATCATCACCCAGCCAGGCACGTCACCCGCCTCCTCGCGGCGGTCGCTGGGCCACACTGCCTGGCGAACAAAGTGTCGAATCTTCATAGGGCGCTCCTTATGTTGTTGCGGACTTAGGTGAAACTCAGGGCGTAGAGGGCAGGGAAGACGGTGAAGACCACCGTGAGTGGCATGATGATGAACACCACCGGGATCATCATCGCGATCTCGGCCTTGCCTCCGGCCTCGAGCAGCTCGCGCCGGGCGGCGTCGCGGGCGTCGCGCGCCTGGGAGTGGAGGGAGCCAGCCAGGCCGCTGCCCTGCTCGAGGGAGGAGACGATCGCCTCCGCGAACCGGGCAACGTTGCGGTTGGCGGACCTGTTGCCCATGTCGGTCAGCGCCGCCGGCAGGGACTGGCCGGCGTGGACCTCACTCATCGTGCGCCGCAGCTCATCGACCATCTCGCCCGTGCCAATGAGACACACGCGCTCGATCGCCACCCGGATGGATTCGCCCGAGGCAACTGCGAGCGCGAGGATCTCCACCACGTCGGGCAGCTGGGCGGTGTAGGCGCGGCTGCGCTGGTCGACCTGGCGGCTCAGCGCCCAGTCCGCCCCGAGCACGCCGGCGGCCGTGAAGCAGGCGACTCCGACGATCGCGGCGGCCAGCGGGACGCCGCGGACCACGAGCGCGAAAGCGAGCAGGCACCCGGCTGCGAAACCTACCGATGCCCACTGGAACTGACGCACCCGGAAGTCCCCCACGGTCATAGCGCCGAGCATGTTGACGCGGCGCTCGACCGAGGAGGTGGTTGACCCGACGGCGTCGAGGAAGCTCGCAACGATGGCGGCGCGGCGCCGGGAGGGGCGCCGGGTGCGGGTGGCGACGTAGGGAAGGACCCGGTCGGCCAGCTGGGTGGGGCGGTACAAGACCGCGATTCCCACGAGGAGGACGCCGGCCACCAGGGCCGAACCCGCGAACGCGCTAAGCATGGCTCACCCCCGCGAAGATCCGTTCCTCCTCGGGCAGGCGGCCGAGCCTGAGCATGAGCCAGTAGGCAAGCACGGTGGCCACGAAGCCGGCCACGAGGATGAAAACGCCCACGGGCGTGGTGAACGCGTCGATCGCGCCGGGGCGGGTGGAAAAGAGAAGAAGCATGATCCAGGGCGCAACGGCGGCCAGCCGCGCCCCGTTGACCGTCCACGACTGGCGGGCTAGAAGCTCTCCACGGGCGCGGTTCTCCTCGCGCACGAGCGAGGCCAGGCTGGCCAGGGCGGCGGACAGGTCGCGCCCGCCAAGATCGTGTGCGAGGCGCAGCGACTCGAGGATCCGGTCCGTCATCGGGTCCGCCAGCACCTCCTTCAGCTCGTCGAGGGCCGGGTCGAGGCGACCGTCCGCGCGCAGGTGCTGGGCAAATTGGGTAAACGGAGGGCGCATGATCTCCGGCCCGCGCACGGCCAGCATCGCGAGCGATTCACCCACGGGCAGGCCCACGCGCACGCTCGCCACGATGTCGTCGATCACCTCTGGCCAGACCTCCCGAAGCTCTTCACGACGCCGGCGCTCGCGCGCTCCCCGCCACACGCCGGGCACGGCCGCACACATCACCGCGATCGGAATCGAGATGACGAGCGAGCTCGAGACCGCCGAGGCGAGCAGGAAGCTCCCCACTCCGGCCGCGAGCGCGGGCCACAGCGCCGGCCACAGGCCCGCCGGCACGGTGAGGGGGCGCGGCTGGCGGAAAGCGCTGGCGGCGAGGAAGACACCAAGGCCCATGACCATTCCTATAACGAAGCCCATCGTCCACCTCCTAGCAGCTGGCGCAGGTCGTAGCCGTGCTCGTCGAAGATCTCCGGGCGGGCCACGTATCCCGCGCCGCGTTCGAGCCCGAGGCCGCGGTCCACGAACAGGTCGCTCGTCTCGATCACGCTGCCTTCCGTGCGCCCGGTCAGGCCCACGATCTCGCGCACGCGGCGCTTGCCATCCCGGTCGCGGTGCAGGTGGACGAGGAGGTCGATCGTGTGGGCAACCGTGGGGATGACGAAGTCCGACGTGACGTTTTCACCCGCCAGCAGGGGCAGGACGCTAAGTTTGGCCACGGCGTCGCGCGCCGAGTTGGCGTGGATTGTGCAGGCGCCGGGGATGCCGGAGTTGAGGGCGATGAGCATGTCGAAGGCCTCGGCCTGGCGCACCTCGCCAATAACGATCCGGTCGGGCCTCATGCGCAAGGATTCGCGTACGAGCCGCCGCAGCGTGATCTCGCCCCGGTCTTCGATGTTAGCCGGGCGGGTCTGTAGGGCCACCACGTCGCGGTGGGCGAGGTTGAGCTCGAAGACCTCCTCCGCCGTGATGACGCGCTGGTGGGCAGGGATAGCGCCGAGCAGGGCGCGCAGGAACGTGGTCTTGCCCGCCTGCGTTGCTCCCGAGACGATGACGTTCATCCCGCAGTCAATCGCCGCATCCAGGAACTCCGCCGCCTGAACCGTCAGCGTCCCAAGCTCTGCCAGGTCGCGCAACCTGCGCGGGCGCACGATGTACTTGCGGATGTTGACCGCCCAGTGCTTGCGCGTGATGTCTGGAATCGCCACGTGGAGGCGCTCGCCGGTGTGGAGGGCGGCGTCGACGAACGGTTGGGACAAGTCGAGCCGGCGCCCCGAGGCGCGCAGCATCCTCTCTACGAGGTCCTTGACCTGGCGCTCCTCGAGCAAGATCGTGGACAGCTGGCTCACCCCGTCGCGTGCAAAGAAGACACGGCCCGGTTCGTTGATCCAGATCTCCTCGATCGTCGGGTCATCAATGAGGGATTGGAGCGGGCCGAATCCACCGATATCGTCGCGCAGCTGGCGGCGCACCTCCACCACGTCGGCCACCGGTTCCACCACACCCGCGACCGTCAGCTCCTCGTATTCGGCGAGCGCGTCATCAATCAGGGCCTCAAGCTCTGCCGGCTGGAGCTGCGGATCAATACGCGAGGCGCGCACCATCTCGCGCACGCGCGCATCGAGCCATGCGTTCCCGGCTCCCCACTTTGTCTTCACAACGCCACGCTACGATGCCGCCGCGCGTCGTGAATATCTTTCCCACAGCTGTGGATAACTTGCGCACGGGATTTCGCGACTGTGATATACGGGCGCCTGTGGGGCCAGACAGTTCCGTCAGGGCGTGTACGCCACGCGCGTTGCGCTAAAAATCGTTACCGTGGAGGGGTGAATAAGACCCCCTTCAAGCTCGCAGCGTTGGCCGTGGCCGCTATCGACGGCCTCGACGCGGTCGGCGTGCGCGGCCCGTACACGCGCACCTCCGACTTCCAATTCGGCGGCGTCATCGACTCGCGCGGCCGGCGCTGGATCGTCAAGCACCCCCTCCACCCCATGGCAGGCGCCATGATTGAGGCGGAGGCCGCCATCGCTCCCGCCCTGCTCGAGGCGCTCCGCCAGGGTCTTCTCCCCTTCGACGTTGTCCGCCCCGCGGGCTTCGCCCAGGTCAAGGACGGGCACGCCGTCGTCTACGTCGCACCCATGGGCCGCGAGCGCGACTTCGACGAGCTCGATACCGACGCCGCCCACGAACTCGGCCGCGCGCTCGCCGCCATCCACCTCCTCCCCCGCGAGACAGTCGAATCGGCGGGCCTGCCCTCCTACGACGCGCAGACTACGCGGCGCCGTCTCCTGTCCGACCTTCACGACGCCGACGCCGCCTCGCCCCTCCCGCCCGTGCTTCGCCGCCGGTGGGAGAACGCGCTCGAAGCCACCGACCTGTGGGACTTCGAGCCGCGGGTAGTGCACGGGGACGTGGGCCCGGACCAGTTCATGTGGTCCGACTGCTCAATCTCCTGCGTGCTCGGATTTGGCTCGGCACACGTGGGCGACCCGGCGCTCGACTTCTCCACCCTCGTCTCGGGCCTGGACGAGGAGCTGTTCGAGGCGGTGCTCACCTCCTACGAGAACGCGATCGGCCAGCCCGTCGACGAGCACTTCTTCAACCGCGCCGTGCTCCTGTCCGAGCTGGCACTCGCACGCTGGATGCTCTTCGGCTCGCGCAGCGGCCAACACCAGATCGTAGACGAGGCCCGCACCATGATGGACGAGCTCGCCGCCGAGGTAGAGGCCGACCCCGAGCTGGCCACCGGGCCCACCTGGGCCGTCAGTCGCGCCACCGAGGTGGAGGCAGAGGCGGCCGACGGCGCCGGCTTCACTACCAGCTCCTTTGACTAGCCCCTCCTCTCCGACCGTTCTGCCGGGGGCAGGTGGGTGCGGAGGTAGTCCGCGATCTGCTCCTCGCTCATGTTGCCGGCGTGAAGCTCACGCCGCTCCGGGTCATCATCGCCGAGGTAGTAGAAGCACGCCGCGATATCCTCCATCGCGGTTCCCGTGGCGCGCGACCACGCCAGGCGGTAGAGCCCGAGCTGGAACTGGCGGGAGGCGACCTGCTGGGCGCTGGGCCTGCGGCCCGTCTTCCAATCGACGATCGTGACCGGGGGCAGGCCGGGCACGCCCGAGGTGTCAAGCACCGCGTCTATCACGCAGCGCACCGGGTAGTCCCCCACCCGCACGTCGATCCCCTCCTCGATCGCGAGCGCCGGACACGAGGCGTAGCGCGAGCCCCCGAAGCGCGCGATCAGCTCGGCGATCCGCTCATCGTCCAGGGGCACGACGTCGATCGGCATCTCGTCCGGGTCGGCCACTGCGTCGATGTCCATCGTAGAGGCGGCGTCGAAAGAGTGGGCGATGGCCGCGTGGACGAGCACGCCGGTGCGTGCTGCGCGTGAGGGGCGGCGTGGGATCGGTCGGTACTGCTCGTCCAGGAAGGCGTCCTGGTCCTGGGCGAGCGCCACGACGTCGGACGCCGTGAGGTAGTCGCGCGCGAGCCCCCGAGCTTGCGGTGGCGCCTCCCGCTCCGCCATGATCACCTCCGCTTCCCTCCTCCACTGCTCGACCACGGCGCGATCGGCAGTGACGACGGGAACGGGCCCACGTTCGAGGCGACGATCGACGTCCGCCGGCCACACCTTGGCGTCCGGAACCACGCTTATCTGGGTCGCTGCCAACGCAATGAATTCGAGATCAACCCCAGTCAGCACCGGATCGTTGTCCGGATCTGCCTCGGTGAACGGCTCGACATCCGTGATGAACGTGTTTTGGGGCATCTGCGCCTCGGCCGCGTCCTCATGGCCAACACTCCGTGCGAGCTTCTTCAGGGCCGCCTCCGCCTGCTCCGGGCCGGTGAGATCATACGAGGACAGGATGAGCAGGCTGCGTGGGCGGGTGACTGCCACGTAGGCGAGACGGCGGCTCTCAGCCACATGGTGTTGGGTAAAGGCCGTTTGGCGGTAGGCGTGGACCTCCTCAAGGAGGCCCACCTTGTTCAGCGGCGTGACCACGCCGCTCTTGCCCACGATGTCAGCGATGGACAGATCGGGCAGGTGTTCGCGATCCTGGCGCAGAGCGTAGGGCAACCCGTCGCGCGATTCTTGCCAGAGCTTTTCGCTCGTCTTTTCGTCGAAGCCATCCACCTTCATGTCCGGAATGCCAACGAGGTCCCACTCGAGCCCCTTTGCGGCGTGGACGGTGAGCAGTTGGACGACGCCCGACTCTGGCTCGATCTCCCATTCGCCGAAAACGGGGACGTCCCCACCCGATTCGTCCTCGCCCAAGCGCTCGTGGGCCTCGACCATGTCCACCCACTCGACGAAGCTCTCCAGACGCGAACCGGGAATGCTCTTCGCGTAATCCGCACCCAAGCCAATGAAGCTGGCGAGTGCGGCGGTCACCGGGGCGCCGCCCGTCCTGCGGGCCTTGGCATGGGCGCGCAGATCGAGCAGGTCGATTGCGGCGGAAATCGCCTCCGGGATGGCCAAGTGCCTGCTGTTCCGCGCCCGCTCGAGCAGGCGAGCAAGGTGAACGAGGCGGCGGTGGCCCTCCTCGCTCATTCCGGCCACTGGGCCATCCGGTAACGCCGCCAAAGCCTCCACCAGGTTGGTCGGGACGTCAAGCCCGTCACCCACCTGCTCGCTCAACTCTTGGCGAGTGGTTCGGGCAAGGCGGCCCGCGAGCGCCGAAAGCGCCGCGATGTCCCTCGCACCGATCGCGAAGTAGGTCAGAAGTGGGACGAGGAGATCGTTGCGCGCCGGGTTCACGCTCAGGCCCAGAACGCACCGCACGAGGCGGATCTCCTGCCTTTCGATCAGCATCTGGCCGCCCACCATCTCATAGGGCACGCCGGCTTCTTCCAGCGCCGCGATCGCGTGATCCATGTAGGACCGGGCCCGGCACAGGATCGCCGCGGTGGGAGCCCGTCCAGGATCTCGGCCTTCCCCGATCGCCCTTGCCGCCTCGGCTTGAGCCTGGTCGAAGGCCTCCTTGAAGTAGTCGACCATATCCCTGTAAGAGTCATAGCGGAAGGCGCGATGCACGTGGACCACCCGGCCATCTTGCGATTTTGCATGCGGCTGGAGTGTTTTGACAGTGAGCTTCGCGTAGCTGAGCTTGCCCTCGGTCAGGGCGTTGGCCACGTCGAGGATCCTGCGCCCGTTGCGGAAGGCCGTGGACAGGGTGAGGTTCCGTGCCACACCGAACCTGTCCATGAAGTCGGACAGCGCTGCCGAGGACGCGCCGCGCCAGGAGTAGATGGCCTGATTCGGGTCTCCCACAGCACACACCGACCACGAGTCCGTGAACGCCGCCTCGATGAACTCCGCCTGGCTCGCAGACGTGTCCTGATATTCGTCAAGCAAGACGAGCTTGTAGCGCTTGCTGAGCTCCTGGCGGACCTCGGGGACGGAGGACAGGATCTTGCGGGCGCGAACGATTTGATCGGCAAACTCGATGAGGGAGTTGTCCCTCTTATACGCCACGTACTCCTCGATGAGGTAGCTGAGAGCCACGCGATAGTTCATCCCGGCGATCATCCCCGTGAGCTTGCTCTGTTCGGCGCGCGAGGCCTCCGTGCCCGTCCCGCGCTTGGCGGTGACGCCGTGGAGCTGGTAGACAGCGCTCAGCTCGCGCTCGAGGTAGGCGCGGAACTCGCCTGCATCGACTTCGTTGCCCACCATCTCATCGACGAGGTGCAGAGCACGACTAATGATGGTCGAGACCGCCGATGCCCGAAGGACCGCGTATCGTGGGTCGTCTATGTCGATGCCGTTGACGATACGTCCCATGATCTGGAAGCGCTCCGCGTCCGTGATGAGCCGGGCGCGCGGGTCCTCCCCGATGAGCATGGAATACGCCGAGGCGATCTCAGAGGCGAAGGAGTTATATGTGGCGATGGTCGGCCGCGCCAGGGCGCGATGAATCGCGTCCGACCGATCGTCCTCACCAGATTCTTCCTGAGGTTCAACGAGGCCGGGCAGGAGCCCCTTCGCCGCCGCCTCGCGCAACTGGCTCTCGACTCGTTCGGCGAGCTCACCTGCCGCCTTCGTGGTAAAGGTGAGCCCCAGCACCTCGTCCGGGCGCACGTTCCCGTTGACCACGTGCCAGGCGATCCGCTGCGACATCGTGGCTGTCTTGCCCGATCCGGCCCCCGCGATGACGGCGATGGCGCGGTCCTCGCTCCGGATCACGGCCTCCTGCTCGGCGGTGGGGGCAAACGCGAGCGTCTTGGCGAAGTCTTCGTAAGGGATCATGAGAAAATCCTTCCTGGCCCCATGGCCGGACACGAGGAAACGTAACGGCAGTTCCGGCAATGTGAGCCGGGTAGAGCGGCATAGTCGGGGCCGCGTTGGGCGAGGTCCGCTTGCCGAATCATCTCGGCTACCTGGTCAAGGTCCTCGGCCTCAAGCGGACCCTGCTCGCGTACCACTACTTTGCCCTCGCCTGTCCCTACATAGACGAGCCGCGCCCCCTCAGACGTGGCGTAGCCCTTGATGCCGTGGGCGTTCAGGAGCCACTGGTAGAGCAGCAACTGCGGGTTGCTGCCGGTCTCTTTCACAGTGATCGGCTGCTTGCCAGTCTTGAAATCAACCACCCCCACCCCAAAGCCGACAGCCTCGAGTCGATCGATGCGCGCGCTGACATTGATCGTGTGGTCTTTTCCGTCGAGGCTGGCGCACGCCTCCTGCTCCAGGAGGACGTACGGTGCGCTGTTTTCGAGATAATCGCCAAGGTTACGCGCCATGGCGTTCACGCGGTCGCGGAGCAGAACCCCCTCGAGCCCGTCCGGAAACTCGATCGCGGAGATCCTCTCCTCACACGCCTGTTCGATCGCCTCGCGCGGCCCGGCTGGGAAATCCTCGGCGAGCCCATGAATGAGAGTCCCGATCTCGGCAGAGATTCCCGACTCCTCCGACGTGGCATTCGAACGATCGAGGAAGGCCGACAGCGGGCATTTCAATAGGCCCTCCACGCGTGACGGCGACAGCGCCGAATCCCCCGCGATCACCGGCTCCTCAGTGGAGAGTGCCAGCTCATCGACCCATGTCGACCGGTCGGCACCGCGCACGCCCGCCGCCGCGAGCTCCTCGAGTAGAACGGTGGCTTCCCGTTCAAGATGCCCATCCCCGCTCCGCAAGGCCTGGCGCAACTTGCCCACGAGGCCCGCCTCATCGAGCGTTGCCGGGCTTGCCTTCCCGCGCTCAAGCTCCGGAAACAGCCAGGTCAAGAACCGGGATGGCCGCGCCTCGTCGTTTTCCTGGGCGGTGATCAGCACCTCGCGCCGCGCGCGACTGACCGCCTGGGCGAGCATGCGCAGCTCATCATCAATCACCTCGCTGACCAGCTGGCTCGGCTCGATGTCCTGCCCTGCCATCGCGGAGCCGACCACGATGTTGACCAGCTTGGGCACCTTTGTCAGCGGGTTGCGCAGGCGCGTGTTGGGCCACGCGCCGTCATTGACGCCCACGATCGCCACGACATCCCATTCGCGTCCCACCGTGGCCGACGGCGACACGAGCGCGACCTCGTCAGCACCCCCGCCCATGCGCGCGATCGAGTCTTCGGGCAGGTCCTGGTTCTCGAGCAGCTCAAGGAGCGCGTGGATAGTGGCGTTTGTGACGTCCCGATCCGCCTGGCGCTGGGCGATGCGGAACAGGGAGATGACCGAGTCAAGATCCTGATCAGCGATGTCGCCCGCTGGGCCTCCCGCCCTCGCCTGCTCGCGCCAGGATTCGGCGACACCGACCCCGTCCCACGCCGCCCAGAGCACCTCTTCTCCAAGGCCACCGGCGGCTGCGGCCTGCCGGATGGAGGACAGTACCTCCGTAACGCGTGCGAACTCCGGGATCTTGGCTGACACCTCTCCGCCCGCCACGATGTCCTGCCAAAGCTCGGCTTTCGTGCGCCGCCCTTTGGCCGCCAGCTCCCAGCCGCGCATCTCCCTCATGAGGGCCCGCAGGCGCAGCGGATCGATGCCGAAGAGCAGGCCGGTGAGCATCGCCTCGATCCGTTCGCCCTCCACCGGGCCATCAGAGAGCGCAATCTCCAGTAGCTCGATGATCGATGCCACTGCCCGCTGTTCCCGCAGCGGCTGATCATTGACGATGGTCTGAACCGGCACACCGTAGTGGAGGAGCGTGCGGCGGATGCTGCCGTGCGACGACGTCGACCTGCTGATCACCGCCATATTCGCGTACGGCACCTGCTCCTCAAGGTGGCGCCGGCGAAGCTCCGTGGCCACGAAGGCAAGCTCCTCATCGCCGTGAGGGAAGGTGAGGGCCCGGACGGTGGACCCATCCTCCGCGGCATTGGCGTGCCGGCGATGGCCACTCACTCCCGCCGTGTGGATGCCGCTGATCACCTTATCCAGGAGAACGCGAACCTGACCATCGCACCGATAGCCGGTGCCGAGGACCATCTGCGACGCGCCGATTCCCCCGCCCGCCGCCGGCTTGCACAGCAGCGCCGGGAGGTGGGCAATGCCCCCGCGGAAACCCTGGACGGCCACGTCCGGATCGCCGAACGTCACCACCGACGTACCGTCCTCCTGCAGAGCAAGGAGGAGCGTGCGCAGGGCGAGGGTGGCGTTCTGCACGTCATCCACAATCGCCCAGTCCCAGCGCGGCTTGGCGATGTCGAGGCCGCCTTGCCCTCTGGGGGTTGCCGCCTCCCAGCCGCGCAGCATCGCGGCGGCCTGGGTGATGACCCGCGCGTGGTCCACCAGGTCAGGGTTGGCGTGCCCCAGCGCGGACTGGGTGGCGAGTGCCAGGTCATAATCCTTGATCACCGTGGCACCGGCCTCCCAAATCGGCTCATCATAACGCCGGGCGAGGTCCACCAGATCGGCAGGTGACAGCTCCAGCTCCGCGGCGCGCGTGAGCAGATCGCGGAACTCAGCGCGGTAGGCCGGCAGCTGCGCCACCTCCTCGTCTATCCCGGCCTCCCCCAGCTCAAGGGCAAGCTCGAAGCGCTCCTTAATGAGCGAATCCTGCGCCGGGCCCGAGATCAGTTCGGGTTCGCGCCGCCCCATGAACTGGGCGTACGTGGAGACGATCCCGAACGCGAACGCCGTGAGCGACTGCACCTGCAGCGTCCCCGGCAGGTAGCCCAGCTCCACCGAGATCCTGTTGCGCAGATCGGAGGCCGCCCGCCGATCTGGCGAAAGCAGCGCCACGCGCGCCCCCGGATCCTCCCGCATGATCCGCGCCGCCAGCTCCACCACGAGCGCGCTCTTCCCCGTGCCGGGCGCACCGATCACCGACGCCGTGCACGGCGCCCGCAATTCCAGCACCGCGGCCTGGTTCTCATCCCATGTCTTGTTCATGCTCACGAGCTTAACGACCACCTCCGACAATTTTTTCGGCCACAGCCGAATTGCGCCGCACGAAATCTTCCCGCCCACCCCGGCAGGGTACGATACTGCCAGATCAAGCCTTGGAGGAATCATGGAAATCAGCATTGGCATCCGCAACGTCGCCCGCGAACTGAGCCTCGACGTCGACCTGACCGCACACGAGGTCTCCGAGCGCGTGGAGCAGGCGCTCGCCGCCGGGGCCGTCCTCTCGTTTACGGATAAGGAGGGCAACGTCGTCGTCGTTCCCACCGACGCCCTCGGTTACGTGCAGTGCAAGGAGGCGGAAGCCCGCCGCGTCGGCTTCGGCTTTTAATGTGTAGCGCGCCACCCCTCACCGGGCGGGCGCGCCCCACGCGGTAGAATCAATCTTGGTTGACCGGTCGTCACGTTTGTTCAAAAGAATTTTCACGATCGGCTGCCCGGGCGCACACGGCGCCCCCATGTCGAAAGTGAATACTGTGCATTCTGGAATTGTGAATACCTCCGGGGCATCCGTGCGCCCGGCGAACGAACCAAAAGCTGACATCCAGGCCTCCGGCTCTGAGCTCGAGCTAGAGACGAAGAGCTTTGCCGACTTCGGCGTCTCGGATGACATCGTCGAGGCCCTGGCCGAGAAGGGCATTACGCACCCCTTCCCCATTCAGGCGCTGACCCTCCCGGTGGCGCTCAAGGGCTCGGACATCATCGGCCAGGCCAAGACAGGCACGGGCAAGACCCTCGGCTTCGGCATCCCGATGGTGGAGAAGGTCATCGGCCCGGACGAGGAAGGCTGGGAGAAACTGCGCGCGCCCGGCAAGCCGCAGGGCCTCGTCGTCGTCCCTACGCGCGAGCTGGCCAAGCAGGTGGCGGGCGACCTTCGCGACATCGCCGCGAAGCGCTCCGTGCGCGTGGTTGAGGTCTACGGCGGCAAGGCCTACGAGCCGCAGGTCAAGGAACTCGCCCGCGGCGCGGAGATCGTGGTGGGCACCCCCGGGCGCATCATCGACCTGGGCAAGCACCGCACGCTCGATCTTTCCCACGCTCATACCGTGGTGCTCGACGAAGCCGACGAGATGCTCGACCTGGGCTTCCTCGAGGACGTCGAGGCGATCCTTTCCTCCACCCCGCCGAACCGCCACACGATGCTGTTCTCGGCTACCATGCCCGGCCCGGTCATCACGATGGCCCGCCGCTACATGTCCAAGCCCACCCATATTCGGGCGCAGAATCCCGACGACGACTCGGCCACCGTCAAGCAGGTCAAGCAGGTCGTCTACCGCTGCCACGCGCTGAACAAGAGCGAGGTTCTGGCCCGCATCCTTCAGGCCCGCGGGCGTGGCCTGACCATCATCTTCACGCGGACCAAGCGCGCCGCCGCGCGCCTTGCCGACGAGCTCGAGTCGCGCGGCTTTGCCACCGGCGCCCTCCACGGCGACCTCGGCCAGGGCGCCCGCGAGCAGGCGATGCGTGCCTTCCGCAACGGCAAGATCGACGTGCTGGTTGCCACCGATGTCGCGGCGCGCGGTATCGACGTCGACGACGTCACCCACGTCATTAACTACCAGTGCCCGGAGGACGAGAAGACCTACCTGCACCGGATTGGCCGCACGGGCCGCGCCGGGCAGGCCGGTACGGCCGTGACCTTCGTGGATTGGGAGGACACCCCGCGCTGGTCGGTCATCAACAAGATCTTGAACCTCGGCTACCCCGAGCCTGTGGAGACGTACCACACGTCCGACCACCTCTACACCGACCTCGACATCGACCCCGAGGTCACCGGCCGCCTGCCGCGCTCCCAGCGCACGCGCGCCGGCCTGGACGCCGAGGAGATCGAGGACCTGGGCGAGACCGGCCGGGGCCCGCGCGGTCGCGGGCGTGGCGGCCGCGGTAATAAGGGCCGCGGGGGCCGTGGTAGGGGTGAGGCCGGCCGCTCGGGCCGCAAGCGCACCCGCACCCGTGTCTCCTCCGGGGCGTCCGAGTCCTCCGAGCAGCCTCGCACGGATAAGCCGCGTACCGATAAGCCGCGCCGGCGTCGGGTGCGTAAGGCGCCCGAGGCCTAAGCACAAGCTTCGCGCATAAGGCGCGTAAAAGGAAGGTGTCCCCGCTTTCTTGCAGGGACACCTTCCTTTTACGCGCGTTAGCTGGTCAGTGGCCGAATGACGCCGAGCACGCCAGCGATGATGAGCTGGGTGGCGATCGCGGCCAGCAGCATGCCCGAGAGCCTGGTGAGTAGCATGACGCCGGCCTCGCCGAGCAGGCGCATAATCGCCCCGGCGAAGTGCATCGAGATCCAAGAAATCAGTAGCACCGTCACGGCCGCTCCAATCACGGTGGCTTGAGCCCACGGATCGCCGGCCGAATCGCGCATGAGCAGCATGAACGCCACGATCGAACCCGGGCCCGCCAGTAGCGGGGTGCCGAGCGGCACCATGGCCACCGCGATCGTGCCGCCGGCCGAGCCCGGGTCCTCCTCCTTGCCCGTCAGCAGCTGGAGCGCCACGAGAAGGAGGAGCAGGCCGCCCGAGATCTGCAGGGCCTCGGGCGAGATGCCCATGTAGCCGAAGAGGAAGAAGCCGAAGAAGCCGAACAGGAGCAACAGGGCGAGGGCGATGAAGTTCGCCTGGAATGCCACTTTCTTCCGCCCCGCCTTGTTCAGGGTGCGCGTGAGCGCCATGAACACGGGTACGTTGCCAGGCGGGTCAATAATCACCAGCAGCGTGGCGAAGGCGGACGCGAACAGCGCCCCATCAAAATTCACGGGCGTATAACCTCCAGGAAAGCGCCCTCTTCCAGGGCGGCGAGCGTGTCCGAATCCGTGGTGTGCTCACCCAAGCGGTTCGGTTTTCCTGCTCCATGGTAATCGCTGGAGCCAAACTGGAAAAGCTCGAGTGATCGCGCTCGCTGGCGCAGCTCCTCCCGCCGCTCGAGGGGGTTATCCCGGTGATCGACCTCGACGCCGAAAAGTCCGGCCTCCGCCATCTCGTCCAGGGCCTCGAGCGGCACGGTCTTGCCGCGCGTGGCGGCCATCGGGTGGGCGAAGACGGCCCGGCCGCCGGCGGCGTTGATCCACGAAATGACGTCGAAGACGTCCGGCGAGTAGTTCGGCACGTAATACTTCCCGCGCGGGTGCAGGAGCTGCGCGAACGCCTCCTCGCGGCTCGCCACCACCCCGGCTGCGATGAGTGCGTCGGCAATGTGGGGTCTTCCGACAACGGCGCCCTCGCCGGCCACGTCCGCCACCGCGTCCCACGTCAGGTTGAAGTCCTGGGCGAGGCGGTCGACAATCTGCCGGGCCCGATCCGCCCGTCTTTCCTGCAGCTGCTGGCGGTGTGCTGAGAGCTTAGGGGCCGAGGGGTCAAAGAGGTAGGCGAGCATGTGGACGCTGACCCGCCCGCCGTCGTCGTGAAACTGGGAGGTGACCTCCATGCCACGCACCAGGCTGACGCCGGTTCTCGCAACGGCACGGCCGGCTTCGTCCCAGCCAGAGATCGTGTCGTGGTCGGTGAGGCCCACGCAGGTCAGGCCGGCGTCGCGGGCGGAATTCATGAGCTCGGTGGGGCTCTGCGTGCCGTCTGAGCGCGCGGAATGGGTGTGCAAGTCGATCATGGCTCCACGCTAAATTTCCTTCACGCTAAGAGCAACCCCGGTTCAAGTTTGTCGGATGCACGTGGGATACTAGAAATATGAGTGAACAGACCAACGAAGAAAAGGCACACAACCGCACGCAGCGCCCCCAGAGCCAGGCGTTTCGCGAGTTCATCGGCCAGGATTGGGGCGCGCGGCCCGCCGGTCCGGCCCGCATGGAGGTCGCTGATTACACCCCGTCGCGCCACAAGCGGCTCTCGGAGCTATTTCCGGGCGAGCGACTCGTGTTCCCGGCGGGCGATCTGAAGGTCCGCTCGAATGACACGGACTACCGCTTCCGCGCCCACTCGGCGTTTTCTCACCTCACCGGCCTGGGCGGGGAGGACGAGCCGGGTGCGGTGCTCGTGCTCAACCCGGTGGAGGGCGGCCATGAGGCGGTCCTCTACTTCCACCCGCGCGCCCCGCGCTCCTCGGAGGAGTTCTACGCCGATTCCCGCCATGGCGAGTTCTGGGTGGGGCCGCGGCTGAGCGCGCAGGAGATGTCCACGGCCACGGGGTTGAAGGTGGCCCATATTGATGAGATGAAGGACGCGATCTCGAAGGACCTGGGCGCGGTACAGATCCGCGTGGTCCCGCAGTCCGATCCGGCGGTGGAGGCCCTCGTGGCCGAGTTGCGCCAGCAAAACGGGTTGACCGAGGGCGCGGAGCAGGCGGACGCGCGCCTGGCCGAGGCCGCCTCGGAGATCCGCCTGACGAAGGACGCCTACGAGGTGGCGGAGATCCGCAAGGCCATCGATGTCACCAAATCCGGCTTTGAGGAGATGATCCGCGCAATGCCGCGCGCGATCGATCACTGGCGCGGCGAGCGCGTGATCGAGGGCGCCTTCCAAGCCAAGGCCCGCGAGGAGGGCAACGGCCTGGGATACGACACGATCGCCGCGGCCGGTAATCACGCCAACACACTGCACTGGATCACGAATGACGGGCGCTTGCGCGACGGGGAGCTCATCCTTATCGACGCCGGCGCGGAGGTCGATTCGCTCTACACGGCCGACATCACGCGCACCCTGCCCATCGACGGAAAGTTCACTGAGGCCCAGCGTGAGGTGTACGACGCCGTGCTGGAGGCCTGCGAGCGCGCGCTTGAGGTGGCCCAAGACAAGGTGCAGTTCAAGGACATCCACGCGGCCGCCATGGAGGTTATCGCCAAGCACCTGGAGCGGTGGGGGATGTTGCCGGTGTCGGCGGAGGAGTCCCTCTCCCCCGAGGCCCAGTATCACCGCCGGTGGATGCCGCACGGCACGTCCCACCACCTGGGGCTCGACGTGCATGACTGCGCGCAGGCCAAGCGCGAGCTCTACCAGGATTCTTACCTGGAGCCGGGGATGATCTTCACGATCGAACCGGGCCTGTACTTCCGTGAGGATGACCTCAAGGTCCCCGAACGATTCCGCGGGATCGGTGTGCGGATTGAGGACGACATCCTGGTCACGGAGGAGGGGGCGATCCGCCTCTCGGAGGACATCCCGCGCACGGCCGACGCGGTGGAGGCGTGGATGGCCCACCTCCAGCAGTAAGCAGCCCGCACCGTCGGGAAAGGACACAGATGTCAGGAAGCAGAACACGAGTTTTTATTGGACGCTTAGCAGGCACACCCGTCTACGACCCGATCGGTGACCGGGTGGGCAAGGTACACGACGTGGTCGTGGTTTTCCGCCTGCGCGGCCAGCCGTCTGCGGTGGGGCTGGTGGTGGACGTAACCGGCAAGCGGCGCGTCTTCATGCCGCTCACGCGCGTGACGGCGATCGCCAATGGCCAGGTCATCACCACCGGCCTGCTCAACATCCGGCGCTTTGAGAAGCGCCCGTCGGAGACCATGGTGCTCGGCGAGATTCTGGACCGCGAGGTCCAGTTCAACGACGGCTCAGGGCGGGCCGTCGTGGAGGACGTGGCAATCGAGCAGGAGGGGAACCGCGAATGGCGGCTCACCTCATTGTACGTGCGGATGGCGCGCGGCGGGCCGGAGGCCGGAAACACGAAGATCGTGCCCGTCACGTCGGTCACGGGCCTGCGCACGCGCGTGGCCAACCAGGCCGCCACGGCGCTACTGGCCCAGATCAACGAGCTGAAGGCCCCCGATATTGCCGACCTCCTGTCCGACCTCCCGGATGATCGCATCATCGCGGTCTCGCGCCACATGCACGATGACCTGCTGGCGGACGTGCTGGAGGAGATGTCGGACGCGGACCGGGTGACGGTCATGAGTGCGCTTGAGGTGGAGCGCGCGGCCAACGTCTTGGAGGAGATGGAGCCGGACGACGCAGCCGACCTCATCAACGAGCTCCCGCCCGCGCAGGCGGAGATCCTCCTGTCGAAGATGGAGCCCGACGAGGCCCAGGACGTGCGCCGCCTCATGTCCTACGGGGAGCGCACGGCCGGTGGCCTCATGACCACCGAGCCGATGATTCTCTCCCCCGACGCCCCGATCTCTATGCTGCTCGCCGCGGCCCGCCGGGAGGACCTGGCCCCGGCGATCGCCAGCATGTGCTTCATCGTGCGCCCGCCCACAGAGACCCCCACGGGCCAGTATCTGGGCGTGGTCCACCTCCAGCGCGCGCTGCGCGAGCCGCCGTCGGAGATGGTCGGCTCGATCATTGACCAGGTGGAGTCGCTCTCCCCCGACGACGGGATCGGCACCATCACCCGCCTGCTCGCCACCTACAACCTCACGATCTTGCCGGTGGTAGACAACGGGTTGCTGGTGGGCGCGGTCTCGGTCGACGACGTGCTGGACCACCTCATGCCCGAGGATTGGCGCGATGCGGACGAGGAGCAGATCGATACCCATATCGACGAACGCCATGTCGATGATCTGCTAGAAGACCCCACCGATGAGGAGGGCCGCGATGCCTGAGAGTTTCGATCAGCCACTCGGTAAGCGGCGGCGCAGGTGGCGCGCCTCCGTCGATTCGGAGGCCACCGGGGTCATTGCCGAGCGGATCGCCCGCTTCACTGGCACCCCGAAGTTCATCATCTGGCTCACCCTGTTCGTGGGGCTGTGGCTGGTGTGGAACAGCTTCGCGCCCGATCACCTGCGCTTCGATTCGGCAGCGCTCGGCTTCACGGCGCTCACCCTCATGCTGTCCCTGCAGGCCTCCTACGCCTCCCCGCTCATCCTGCTCGCCCAGAACCGGCAGGATGATCGCGATCGGGTGAGCGCCGAACAGGACCGCCAGCACGCAATGCGCACGCTCGCCGACACCGAGTTCCTCCTGCGCGAGATCGCCTCGCTGCGGATGTCGATGCAGGACCTCGCCACCCGCGATTTCGTGCGCTCCGAGATGCGTGACCAGTTCGAATTGCGCGAACGGCTCCTCGAGCGAGAAGAGGAGGTCGCGGAGAAAGACGCGAAGATCGTCGAGCTCGAAGCGAGGCTTGCCCAGCTCGAAACTGGCGAAGGTCAAGGATAGGATAAACGCATGAGTTTACCGAGCATTGAAGACATTAAGGCCGAGCTCGCCAAGGTCATTGACCCGGAGATTCGGCGCCCGATCACCGATCTGGGGATGGTGCGCTCCGTGGAGATCGACGAGGCCGGCAACGTGGTCGTCGGGATCGATCTGACCACGGCGGGGTGCCCGCTGCGGGACACGATCACAGCCGACACCCAGAACGTCGTGGGCGCGATGCCAGGCGTGGCATCCGTGACCGTGAGCATGGGCGTGATGAATGATGAGCAACGCGCCGAGCTGAAGAAGACCCTGCGCGGGGGCGAACCCGAGCGGGTCATCCCCTTCGCCCAGCCAGATAACCTCACGCGCGTGTACGCGATCACCTCCGGCAAGGGCGGCGTGGGCAAGTCCTCCATGACCGTCAACCTCGCCTCGGCGATGGCGAAGGAGGGCCTGAAGGTGGGCGTGGTCGACGCCGATATCTACGGCTTCTCGATCCCTCAAATGATGGGTGTGACCCACCCGCCGCAGGTGGTGGACAACATGATCATCCCACCGGTGGTGCACGACGTGAAGACGATCTCAATCGGCAACTTCATGTCGGAGAACGGCCCGGTGGTGTGGCGCGGCCCGATGCTACACCGCGCGCTCGAGCAGTTCTTCGCGGACGTGTACTGGGGTGACTTGGACGTCCTCCTCATCGACCTGCCGCCGGGGACCGGCGACATCGCACTGTCGGTGTCCTCGCTCATCCCCAAGTCCGAGATCGTGCTGGTCACCACCCCGCAAGTGGCGGCGGCCGACGTGGCGGAGCGCGCGGGCCTCATGGCCAAGCAGACCGACCAGCGGGTGGTGGGCATCATCGAGAACATGTCCTACCTGGCGATGCCGGACGGCTCGCGCATGGAGATCTTCGGCGCGGGCGGCGGCGACGCCGTATCCGCCCAGCTCTCGCGCAATCTCGGCTACAACGTGCCGCTGCTGGCGCAAGTTCCGCTCGAGCAGGACCTGCGCGAGGGTGGCGACGCCGGCACCCCGTTCGCGATCCAGCCGGGCCAGTCGCCTGCGCAGGAGGTGATCCGGGCGGTGGCGAAGACCCTCGCCCATCGTGCCCGCGGGCTGGCCGGCCGCCCGCTCGGGGTCAAGCCAATCGACAACTAAGGTAAGTGACAGCGAAGAGTGTGCGTGGCCGGCATCGCCCCGGCCACGTTCGCGTTAAGATGCTGGTAAAGAGCAACAGAAAGGGGCGGTAGTGGATAAGGCCCAGTCGTGGACGTACGCCGAGCACATCGTCGCGGAATCGGACGTGGTGCGGGTGGCGCGTGAGCACGCCGCGGATCTGGGGGTGGAGGCGCTCTCGGCCGCCACCGGACATTTCCTCACCTGCCTCGCCGCGATGGGCGTGAAAACCATTGCGGAGATCGGCACGGGCACGGGCGTGTCGGCGCTCTACCTGTTGGCCGCCTCCACGGACTCGGTGCTGACCTCCATTGATACCGACGCCGAAGCGCAGGGATACGCGCGGGAGAACCTGGCCGCGGCCCACATTCGCCCCGGCCGCTTCCGGCTCATCAACGGCCGCAGTTCCGACATGCTCCCCCGGCTCGCCTCACGCTCCTATGACCTGGTGCTCGTGGACGGCGATCCGCTCGAAGCCGCGGGCGACGTGTCTGAGGCCCTGCGGATGCTGCGCCCGGGCGGCACGCTCGTGCTCTCCCACGCCCTGAACGACGATCGGGTAGCGGATCCGGCCCGCCGCGACGAGGCGACGGTGGCCCTGCGCAACCTTGGCCGGGAATTGATTGAGGCTGAAGACCTGGTCTCCAGCCTCATTCCCCTCGGGGACGGTGTGTTAGTGAGCGTCAAGCGCTAAAGCTCAAGGACCTTACCCAGGACCTCGTGGAGGGACTTGACCTCCTCGTCGCTCAGTTCGAGCACGAGGCGCCCTCCGCCTTCCAGAGGCATCCTCAAAGTCGTTCCGTGGAGGTCACGCTCCGCCTCGAGCGGCCCGTCTCCCGTTCTCGGTTTCATGGCTGCCATGGTTACTCCTTCCGGGGCACGTTTGCGCCCGATACTCATATTCTACGTTAATACGTGGACCGCGTCAGGTGTTCACTTGCGGCCCCGCCCCAGGTCGGTGGCGCGCGCCGGGCTTACTTCCCGTTCGAACGCTTCTCCTCCGCGAGCCGGTGGACGCCCTCGAGGACGGCCGCGACGGCGTCGTCGGCCGTGTCGACCACCTGGAAGAGCTTCTCGTGACCCTCGGAGATGTAGCCGTCGGCTAGCAGACGGCCCTCGATCCAGTCCACGAGCCCCGTCCAGTACTCGCTGCCCACGAGCACCACAGGGAAGCAGGAGACCTTGTTGGTTTGGACGAGGGTGAGGGCCTCGAACAGTTCGTCCATCGTGCCGTACCCGCCGGGCATGACGATGAAACCCAAGGAATACTTGACGAACATCATCTTACGGACGAAGAAGTAGCGGAAGTCGATGCCGACGTCGACATACTGGTTCATCCCCTGTTCGAAAGGCAGCTCGATGCCGAGGCCCACGGAGACCCCGCCGGCTTCGTGTGCGCCCTTGTTGCCGGCCTCCATGATGCCGGGGCCGCCGCCTGTGATGATGCCGTAGCCGTGGGAGACGAGCTCGCGCGCGATCTGTTCGGCGAGCTGGTAATACTTGTCGTCTTCCGGGGTACGGGCGGAACCAAAGATGGAGATCGCCGGGCCGAGGTCGGCCAGCGCGCCGAAGCCTTCTACGAACTCGGCCTGGATTCGCATGATCCGCCAGGGCTCGGAGTGGATGAAGGAGGGGTCCTGGAATGGGCGCAAGAGCCTGGCATCCGTGGTGGTGTTCGGAATGTGCTTGCCCCGCAACATCACGGGGCCCTTACGGTAACGCTTCTTTTTTGCCATATGGCAAGCGTACAGGTCGCAGATGAACAGCTGGTGCATGCCCGCCCGGATCGACGACGACGCCGCCCGCCCGTTATGGCACGCATCACCACCGCAACACACATATAATGCCATGGGCACAGGTCACAGGCCGTGCTACTCCTGTAAAATATCGGCCATGGATTACATGGATTTGGCCCGCGAAGCGGCGGCAAAGATCGCCGACGTGACGGGCGTCGATAAGCATGACATCGCGCTGACTCTCGGCTCTGGCTGGGGCGGGGCGGCCGACCTCATCGGTGAGGTCGTGGCTGAGATCCCGGCCGAGGAGATCCCCGGCTTTTCTAAGTCGGCGGTGGCCGGCCACGGAGGCAAACTCACCTCGATCCGCCTCAATGATGGCAAGCACGCCCTGGTGCTCGGGGCCCGCACCCACTTCTACGAGGGCAAGGGCGTGCGCGCCGTCGCTCACGGCGTGCGCACTGCGGCGGCCGCCGGAGCGAAGGTCTGCATCCTCACCAATGGATGCGGCTCCACCCGTGAGGAGACCGGCCCGGGTAGCGCCGTCCTCATCTCCGATCACATCAACCTGACCGCTACCTCCCCGCTTGAGGGCGCCACCTTCGTGGACCTCACGGACCTGTACTCGTCCCGCCTGCGCGGGATGGCTCACGACATCGATCCGGACCTGGCAGAGGGCGTCTACGTCCAGTTCCCAGGCCCGCACTACGAAACCCCGGCGGAGGTCCGCATGGCGGCCACGCTCGGCGGCGACCTCGTGGGCATGTCCACCGCACTCGAGGCGATCGCAGCACGTGAGATGGGGATGGAGATCCTCGGCATCTCGCTCGTGACGAATCTGGCCGCCGGTGTGGCGAGCGTCAAGCTTGACCACGCCGAAGTGCTCGAGGCTGGCAAGGCTGCCGGCCCGCGCATTTCCCAGCTTCTCGCGGACATCATTGAACGAATTGCGAAGGAGATGTGATGACCTCACAGCTTTTTGACGACGTCGCGGCGTGGATTGCCGCCGACCCCTCGGCTTCCGACCGAGCCGAGCTCGAGGCGCTTCTTGCGGCGGCTAAGGCCGGCGACGCCGATGCCACGGCCGATCTTGAAGACCGTTTTTCTGGCACGCTCCAGTTCGGCACCGCCGGCCTGCGCGGCGTCATGGAGGCCGGGCCGAACCGAATGAACGCGGCGGTTGTGCGCCGGGCCGCCGCCGGCCTGGTCGCGTGGCTGAAGGAGACGGTGGCCGACGACTTCGTGGTTGTCATCGGCTACGATGCCCGCTACCACTCGGATGAGTTCGCGCGCGACACGGCCGCGATCGTCACTGCCGCAGGCGGCACCGCCCACCTCATGCCCTTCCAGCTGCCCACCCCATTGCTAGCGTACGCCGTGCGCAAGTACGGGGCCGACGCCGGCGTGATGGTCACCGCCTCGCACAACCCGCCCAAGGACAACGGCTACAAGGTCTACCTCGGCGGGCGCGCGGCCAGTGCGGACGGCAACGGCGTGCAGATCATCCCGCCGGTCGATAGCGAGATCGCGGCTAAGATCGCGGCCGCCCCCGCGGCGAACGAGGTCCCGATGGCGGAGGGCTGGAATGTCATCCCCGCCTCGATCGTGGACGACTACGTGGCCGACACCCTCGCCCAGGTGGCAGACGGCCCGCGCGATCTGAAGATCGTCTACACCGCCATGCACGGCGTGGGCAAGAGCCTGGTCCACCCGCTGCTCGAGGCAGCGGGCTTCACCGATGTCGTCGACGTCCCCTCGCAGATCGAGCCCGACCCGGACTTCCCCACCGTCGCCTTCCCCAACCCGGAGGAGGCCGGCGCGCTGGATGAGGCGATCAAGGTGGCGCAGGAGGTGGGCGCCGACATCATCATCGCCTCCGATCCCGACGCCGACCGCTGCTCGGCCGCCATCCCCACCCCGTCTGGCTGGCGTCAGCTGTCAGGCGACGAGATCGGCTCGGTCCTGGGCGAGCAAGTGGGCGCAGCCGCGGCAGCGGCCGGTACGAAGGGCTCGCTTGCCTCGTCGATCGTGTCCTCCCAGCTGCTGTCCCAGATCGCCGCACACCACGGGTTGGACTACCACTCGACCCTGACGGGCTTTAAGTGGATCGCGCGTGCCAAGGACATCCTCTTCGGCTACGAGGAGGCCATCGGGTTCTGCTCCTACCCGGAGCTGGTGAAGGACAAGGACGGCGTCTCGACCGCACTCGTGCTCGCCATCACGGCGGCGAAGATGAAGGCCGAGGACAAGTCCATCCAGGACGTGCTCGATGCCCTGGCGATCCGCCACGGCCTGTACCTCACCGCCCCGGTGACGGTGCGCGTGGATGACCTGTCGATCATCCCGGCCACGATGGCGAAGGTGCGCAACGAGCCGCCCACCGAGCTGCTCGGCCTGCCCGTGGCCTCCATCGAGGACCTGTCCGAGGGCAACGCCGACCTCCCGCCCACGGACGCGTTGCGCATCCGCACCTCCGAGGGCGACCGCGTGATTGTACGCCCATCAGGCACCGAGCCAAAGGTCAAGTGCTACCTCGAAGTGATCGTGCCCGTGGCCGATGCCGACTCGCTCCCGCAGGCGCGTGAGGCGGCCAAGGAGCGCATGGAGCGCTTCAAGGCAGATGTGGCGCAGATGCTCACACTCTAAGCACCTGCGTACACGCGAAGGCCCCCGAAAAATCGGGGGCCTTCGCGTTTCACCAGCTGGCGGCGTCTCCGTGGACCGCACGTGCGGGAGGCAGTCACGCGGCTCGCGTCAACGCCTCCGATTCCGTAGATACTAGTTGGCGAATCCTTCGATGACGGCGCGCGAGGAGGACAGGCCGAGGCGGCTGGCGCCGGCCTCGATCATCGCCTTGGCGGTCTCGGCGTCGCGGATGCCGCCGGAGGCCTTGACCCCGAGGTCCTCACCCACGGTCTCGCGCATGAGCTTGACGGCGTGGGCGGAGGCGCCACCTGCCGGGTGGAATCCAGTGGAGGTCTTGACATAGTCAGCGCCGGCCTCGGCCGCACACTTGCAGGCCTCGACGATCTCCTCGTCCGTCAGCACGGCGGACTCGATGATGACCTTGAGCAGGGCGTACGGGATCGCGTCGCGGACCACGGCGATGTCGTAGCCGAGCGCGTCCCAGTCGTGCTCCTTGGCGTAGCCGAGGTTGATGACCATGTCCACCTCGTCGGCACCGGCGGCAACCGCGCGGGCGGCCTCGGCGGCCTTGATCTCGGAGGCCACGGCGCCCGAGGGGAAGCCGACCACAACGCACAGCTTGACGTCGCCCAGCTCGATGCTGGCCGGCAGCGGGAGCATCGACGGGGAGACGCACACCGAGAAGGTGCCGAGCTCCTTGGCCTCCTCGACCAGCTTGGCCACGTCCTCGATGGTGGCCTCCGGCTTGAGCAGGGTGTGGTCGATCATCTTTGAAACTTCAGTCATGTTTACTCCTTCATAGGTTGCGGGAGCACTGCCCACACAAGCCGTGTCCAGTGCCCAAAGGCGGGCAGCGGCGTTGACCGCTGCGCCATGGAAAAGATGGGGACGCGATACACGGATCCCGACCCCGGGTCGTAGATGGATAGTTCAGGTGAGTCATCGGCGGCCGGCAGTGCCAGCACGACGTGCCGGGGCACGGCGCGTGCCACGCCCTCGGCGAGGTCTCCCCCGGTGAAGAGGGGCACGGGCAGGCCGACGCCGGCAGCGTGCCACGCCCATTGCAGGATCGCGCGCCCGCGTTCGGTGTCCGTATCCACGGGCGTGCTGACGTAGGTGACGTCATAGCCCGCCTGCCGGGCGATCGCCGTCATCTCCCTGGCCACCGCCCACGGCGGCGAGCCGAAGGCGGCCGGCCAGGTGAGCGGGCCGAGCGCCCGGTGGCGCAACTGGGCGTAGATCTCAGCTTCGGCACGCTCCGGCCCCTCGCGCTCCACACGCTCGCGCAGGAGCGGGTCGAAGAGCATACCGGCGGCCAGCACCACCATGGCGCCACAGGTCTGACCCGTGGACTGGGCCAGCCGGCGGCCCCCGTATGGCTCGCCCGCCGCGTCGTCGGCGAACCAGTCCTCGGCCACGAAATCATCGGGCCAGGAGAACTGGATCGGGGTCACGACCGGGCGGGCGAGCCGCGCGAGAATAGTGGACAGGTTCACTTGGCGATGCGATCCAGCACGACCGACTCGCGCGGCCTGTACTCTCCGCCGATCACGACGCCGCCCTCGAGCGCCTCAAGCGCACGCGGGATACGGCCATCTTCGTCGGTGAGGAAGGTCATGAGCTTCTCGCCCTTCTTCACCGTGTCGCCCGGCTTCTTGTACAGCTCGATGCCCGCAGCCAGCTGGACCGGCTCCTCCTTGAAGGCACGGCCGGCACCCAAGCGCCACGAGGCCACGCCCACAGCGAGCGCGTCGAGCTCGGTGAGCACACCATCCTCATCGGCCAACACGTCGTGAGAGTGCTTGGCCACCGGGAGCGGGGCGTCCGGATCACCGTCCTGGGCACGGATCATCTCGCGCCACTTGTCCATGGCACGCCCGTCCTTGAGCGCCTCTTCGATGTCCGCGTCGGGCTGGCCGGCTGCGGTGAGCATCTCGCGCGCGAGCGCCAGGGTGAGCTCGACGACGTCGGCCGGTCCCCCGCCCGCGAGCACCTCCACCGACTCGGCGATCTCGGGGGCGTTGCCCACCTTGAGGCCGAGCGGGGTGGACATGTCGGTGAGCAGGGCGGTGGTGGTGACGCCGGCGTCGGTACCGAGGTCGACCATCGTGCGGGCCAACTCCTGGGCCATCGACAGGTCCTTCATGAAGGCGCCCGAGCCGACCTTGACGTCGAGGACGAGCGAGTCGGTGCCCTCGGCGATCTTCTTCGACATGATCGAGGAGGCGATGAGCGGGATGCAGTCCACGGTAGCCGTCACGTCACGAAGCGCGTACAGCTTCTTGTCCGCCGGCGCCAGGCCGGAGCCCGCCGCGCAGATCACCGCGCCGCAGCCGGCGAGCTGGGTCATGACCTCGTCGTTGCTGAGCGCCGCGCGCCAGCCGGGGATGGCCTCGAGCTTGTCGAGCGTGCCGCCCGTGTGGCCCAGCCCGCGGCCTGAGAGCTGTGGGACGGCCACGCCGTAGACAGCCACGAGCGGGGCTAGCGGCAGGGTGATCTTATCCCCCACGCCGCCCGTGGAGTGCTTGTCCGCGGTGGGCTTGCCCAACGAGGCGAAGTCCATCCGCTCACCCGAGTTGATCATTGCCTGGGTCCACTGGGCGATCTCCTCCCGGTCCATCCCGTTGAGGAAGATCGCCATCGCGAGCGCGGCCATCTGCTCATCGCCCACCACGCCACGGGTGTAGGCGTCAATCGTCCAATTGATTTCGGGAAGCGTCAACTTGTTCTTGTTGCGCTTGGCCCGGATGATGTCAACGACATCAAACTGTTCCGTCATATCAGTCCTTAAAAACCGTCTTCGCCATGTCAACGCTGTCTTCGCTGCCGTACGCGGTGAGGTCACGCGGCCCGAAGGCCTCCGGGAGCACGTACGTCATCGGCTGGGGTCCCGTCTTGGGCATGTACACCAGCAGCTCCGGCCCTCCAAATTCGTACAGCAACTGACGGCAACGGCCGCAGGGAACCGCGGTTTCGCCGTCGCCCTTCACACACCACACCGCCGCGAGCTGACCCCCGCCCGAGCGGACGAGCGCGGAAACCATGCCGTTCTCCGCACACGTGCCCAGGCCGTAGGAGGCGTTCTCCACGTTGCAACCGGAGACATAGCGGCCATCGGTGGTCACGCCCGCCGCCCCCACCGGGTAACCCGAGTACGGCGCGTAGGCGCTATGCATTGCTTCAATCGCCAGTTCTTTTAAGGCGTTCCAGTCAATATTCATGATTTCATGTAGGGGATATTCTCGGCCGCCGGCGGCTTGGACTTACCCACGAAGCCGGCCACGGCAATGATGGTCACAATGTAAGGGATCATGTTGAGCAGGTTGGACGGGATACCGCTGTGTAGCGAGGGCACGAGTTGGGCAACCGCGCGGGCGAAGCCGAACATGACGGCCGCGCCCATGGCACCCACCGGGTGCCACTTACCGAGGATCATGGCCGCGAGGGCGATGTATCCATTACCTGCGGAAATGTTGTCCGTGAACGCCAGGCCCGTTCCGATGGTGAACGAGGCGCCACCGAAGCCGGCCATCGCCGATCCGAGGATCGTGTTGCGCGTGCGGGTGCGGTTGACGTTGATGCCCACCGTGTCCGCGGCCCTCGGATGCTCGCCACAGGCGCGCAGGCGTAGGCCCCAGCGGGAACGGAAGATGAAGATCGCCAGGAAGATCACCGCGGCGTACATGACGTAGACGATGATGGTCTGGTTGAACAGCATCGGGCCGATCACCGGGATCTCGGACAGGCCCGGGATCTTGATCGCACTCAGCGAGTAGCGGTTCGTGTTGAACAGCTGCTGGTCCTGGGTCATGATCGTGTCGTAGAAGAACGCGGTCAGACCGAGCGCCAGCACATTGAGCACCACGCCCACGATGATCTGGTCCACGCCGTAGCGCACCGCGAACAGCGCGAGCAGGGCGCCGAGCAGCGCGCCGGCCACCGGGGCGAAGAGCAGGCCGATGTATGCGTTCTTGAAGAACGACGCCGCCATCACGCCCGCAAACGCACCCGCCAGGAGCTGGCCCTCAATGTTAATGTTAACCACGCCCACGCGCTCACAGATCACGCCGGACATCGCGCCGAAGATGAGCGGGGTGGAGATCGCCACCGTCGCACCCAGGGTGGAGGTCAGCGTGACCGCGCCCGCCGAACCGGCGCCCGCGAAGATGAGGAAGGACAGGATGGTCACGGTGCCCACCAGGAGCATCGTCACCAGGTCCAGGGTGCGGCCCATCTTGCCGTACTTGCCACGCGAGAGCGTGGACAGGATCGACCAGACGGTGCCGGCGAGTGCGATGATGGCAAACACCCACAGGAACAGCGGGGCGTCAATCGTGGCATCGTCCATCGTGTAGGACTGGCTACGGTGCCCCAGGCGCAGGATCGTCTCACCCTTGGCGTTCAGTGCGAAGAAGACCAACAGGAGAGTCGCCAACGCGTACGTGATCGGAAGCTTCCACGACAGGCGAGTCTTTACTTCCTCATTCTCCGCCACCTGCGGAGCCTCGTTGCGAACGTCAACGCTCATTGCTGGCCTCCCTTGTTCAGCTCGTCGGTCGCTTCCGCGGTGTCCTCTGCCATGCTGATCCGGCTCTCGTCCCGCACGGGCTTGACGCTCTCAGTGACGACGCCGGCCGCCACCAGGTCATTCGCGTTCTCTTCGGTCACGTCGATGCCGCGCTCGGTCAGCGTGATGTATTGGCGCAGCGTGACGGTGTTCGTGCGCGGCAGGCGGAAGATCCAGCGCACGAGCGCCGGGGCCGCGATGAGGAGAACGATGATGGACTGCAAGATGAGGATCATGTCAACCGGCACGCCCCTGGTCTGCATGATGTAACCGCCAGCCTTGAAGGCGCCGAACAGCAGGCCCGCGAAGAACGTGCCGAGCGGCTTGTTGCGGCCAAGGAGTGCCACCGTGATCGCGTCGAAGCCGACCGTACCGGCCACGTTCGACGAGACGTACCCGATGGTGCCGAGCGCCTCGTTCGCGCCGGCGAGCCCGAGGAAAGAGCCGGAGACGACCATCGTCAGCGTGGTCACCTTGCCCACCGAGATGCCCGCGGTACGGGCAGCGTTCGGGTTGGCGCCCACCGCGCGGACCTCGAAACCGAAGGTCGAACGCTCGAGCACCCACCAAAACAGGATCGTGGCCAGGATGGCGATGATGATACCCGCGTGGAGCTTGAACGGCGCGGGCAGCAACGGGCTGAGCGCGGCCGAATCGGCCACGGTCGGCGTCTTCGGGAAAGACGAGCCGGGCACCTGCCAGGCCGGCTGCAAAAGGATGTAGCCAAGGGCAAGGGTGGCGATCGAGTTGAGCATGATCGTCACGATCACCTCGTTCGCGCCCGTGCGCGCCTTGAGCACGCCCGCGATTCCCGCGTACAGCGCGCCGGCCACGATGCCCACCAGCAGGGCGAGCAGGGTGTGGATGACCGGCGGGAAGGACATGTTGAAGCCCACCCACGCCGCGCCGAGCGCGCCGAAGATCAGCTGGCCGGCGCCGCCAATGTTGAACAAGCCGGCGCGGAAGCCGAAAGCCAAGCCCAGGCCGCCGATGATGAGCGGGATGGCATAGAAGAAGGAGTCGGTAATCGGCTTGATCTGGCGAACGAAGGTCGAACCCTGCGGGTCGAAGATCGCGCCGCGGAACATCGCATAGTAGGCCTCAAGCACGTTCGAGCCGGTGAGCGCAATAAGAATGCCACCGATGACGAACGCGATGAGCACCGCGAGCACCGACACGAGCCAGCCGGAGCGCACGCACCTGTAGACCAAGCCCTTGATGTAGGTGCCCACGCCCGCCTTGCGCGGGGAGGTCGTATTCTGAGCCATTTAGAGCTCCTCCTTCGGGGTCTGCGACATCGCCAGGGCCTCCTCCTGGGGCACGCCGGCCATCATGAGGCCGAGCGCGTCACGCGAGGTGTCAGCGGGGACGGTGCCGATCACGCGGCCGCGGTACATGACGACGATCCTGTCAGCGAGCGCCACCACCTCATCCAGTTCGGAGGACACGAGGAGCACCGGGGTGCCCGCGTCGCGCACCTCCACGATGCGCTTGTGGATGAACTCGATCGAGCCGACGTCCACGCCGCGGGTGGGCTGGTTCGCGATCAGCAGCTCAAGGTCACGCGAGAGCTCACGGGCCACGACCACCTTCTGCTGGTTACCGCCCGACAGGGTGGAGATTGGGTCGTAGACCGAGGTCAAGCGGATGTCGTACTCCTCCTGCTTGTCCAGCGAATTCTTGTGAATGACCTTGGGGCGAAGCACGCCGCCAGCCGAGAACGGCTTGTCACGGTACTGGTCGAGCACCAGATTCTCGGCGATCGAGAAGCTGGCAATCACGCCGTCCTTGGAGCGATCCTCGGGGATCTGGCCGATGCCGTCTTCGATGGTCTGACGCACGCCGTGTGCGGTGATATCGGTGCCGTTGAGCAAAATCGTGCCGCCCGCAGGCTCCTGCAGGCCGACGATGGTCTCCGCAAGCTCGGTCTGGCCGTTGCCCTGCACACCTGCGATGGCCACGACCTCACCCTTGTTCACCTCGAAGCTCACGCCGTCGAGCACCCTGGTGCCGGCGGAGTCGAACGCGGTGAGGTTGTCAACCACCAGGCCCGGGCCGGCCAGTTTGGCCGGCTCCTTCTCCACCTGCATCATGACCGGGCGACCCACCATGAGGGTGGCCAGCTCGGCCTCGGTGGAGGTCGGGTCTGCCGCCCCCACCACCTTGCCACGACGGATGACCGTGATGTCGTCCGCAACGGCGCGGACCTCACGAAGCTTATGGGTAATAAAGACGATCGAGGTACCGGCGTCCGCGAGCTGGCGCATGATCGCCATCAGCTCGTCCGTCTCCTGCGGGGTGAGCACAGCAGTGGGCTCATCGAGGATGAGGACGCGGGCGTCACGCGAGAGCGCCTTAACAATCTCCACGCGCTGCTGCGCGCCAACAGGGAGATCCTCAATCTTGGCATCCGGGTCAAGGTCAAAGCCGAAGCGGGCGGAGACGTCCTTGACGAGCTTGCGCGCCTTGGCGATATCAATGAGGCCCGCGGCCTTCGTGGGCTCGTATCCCAACGCGATCGACTCGGCGACCGTGAAGACGGGGATGAGCATGAAGTGCTGGTGGACCATGCCGATGCCGGCGGCAACCGCGTCGCCGGGACCGCTGAACTTCTGGGGCTTATCATCCAGAAGAATTTCGCCCTCGTTCGGCTCGTAGAGGCCGTAGAGAACATTCATCAACGTTGATTTACCTGCGCCATTCTCACCGAGAAGCGCATGGATGTGGCCTGGTTCGACCACAAGGTCAATGTGGTCGTTCGCCACGAGGGTCCCAAACCGCTTGGTGATCCCTCTCAGTTCGAGTTTCACGTGTCTGCCTTCCTGTGACAGTAAACGGGGAGGCCCGGCCCTGGACGGGCCGGGCCTCCCCAGGTTGCTTAGACAGGACTAGTTGCTCTTCGGAGAGGCGTCAGACTCAACCTTGAGCTCGCCAGACTTGATCTGCTCCTCGAGCTTGATGATCGCATCCTTCAGCTCGGCCGGAACCTTGTCCTCGAAGTTGTGGTACGGAGCGATGGACACGCCACCGTTCTCGAGGGTACCCACGTACGGATCGGACGAGAACGTGCCCTCCGAGCCAGCCTTGATCGTATCCTCGACGGAGGCCGCGATCTCCTTCATGACCGAGGTCAGCATGAGGTCGGCGTAGTCGGGAGCGGTATTGAACCAGTCGGAGTCAACACCGATGAACATGACGTCGCCAGCCTCTTGGGCGGCAGCGGCGGCACCGAGGCCGACCGGGCCGGCAACCGGCATGATGACGTCAGCGCCCTGGTCGATGAACTGCTGGGCCTGCTGCTTGCCGAGAGTCTGGTCATCGAAGGAGTTGGTGAACGCACCGGCCTGCGAAGCCTTGTCCCAGCCGAGAAGCTTGACGGAGGTGCCCATGTCCTCGTTGTACTTGGCCACGCCGTCGGCGAAGCCGTCCATGAAGATGGTGACCGACGGGATCTGCAGGCCGCCGAAGGTGGCGACCGTGCCGGTCTTGGTCATGCCAGCTGCCAGGTAACCGGCGAGGTAGGCGGCCTCGGCGGTGTTGAAGACGAGCGGGCGGCCGTTCTCAACCGTGACGGTGGCGTCGCCGTCGGTGAAGAAGGAGTCGACCAGGCCGAACTCGATGTCCGGGTTGTTCGCAGCGGCATCCTGGAGCGGCTGCTCGAGCAGGAAGCCAACGCCGATGATCATGTTGCAGCCGTCAGCGACCATGGCCTCGACATTCGGCGCGAAATCCGCGTCCGAGGACGACTCGGCCGTCTTGACCTGGATACCGAGCGACTCCTTGCTCTGCATGAGGCCGTTGTATGCGGATTCGTTGAACGAGCGGTCATCCCAACCGCCGGCGTCCGAGACGAGGCAGGCCTTAAAGTTGGACTTGCCCCCTTCCGAACCGTTGTCCCCGCCGCCAGAGCAGGCGCTGAGTGCAAGAGCAGTTGAGGCCAAGACGGCCGCAAACTTCTTGAAATTCCTCACGGATAACTCCTTCGTAACCTTCGTGTGCTACTTTCACTACCCCTGTGCAGTGATCACATCAACTTTAGCGCGCGTGTGCGCGGTTGTCGCACAGTGACGAATCTGTAATCTTTTCGCAATAATCCCGTTTAACAGTTATTAGCTATCTGTGCACTAATGTATGTTCCCGGGATTTTACCGAATTTCGTCCATACCCACGGCAGAAATCTGCTCTACGATAGCTTTCACTTCTTGCGAACACGCAATATTAGTGACGAGAATCGCATTTTCCGACTCGACAATCACCGCATTTTCTAAACCGAGTACGGCAATTGGCTTCGAATGCGTGTACACGAGCGCGCCCGGGGAGTCGATCGCGATCACCGGCTGCGCTCTCCCGCCTGGGGACACGTGCGCGCTCCCGTCCAGTAGCTCTCGCAGCGAGGCGTAGTCGCCGACGTCGGACCAGCCCATCTCCACCGGCACGACGGCGACCCCGCCCATCTCGGCCAGCGGCTCGGCGATCGCGTGGTCGATGGCGATCTTCTTCAGCTCCGGCCAGTGTTCGGCGAGCACGTCCGGCCCCGCCGCCGTGTCGTAGGCCGCCGCGATCGCCATGATCCCCGCGTACAACCCCGGCTGGAAGCGCTCGAGCGCGCCGAGCAGCACCGAGGTCTTGACCACGAACATCCCCGCGTTCCACCGGTACTGATCGGTGGCGAGATACTTGGCGGCCGTGGCGGCGTCGGGCTTTTCCACGAAGCGCTGCACGTGGCGCGCCGTCCCCTCTTCCGCAAGCACCTCCCCCTCGTAGATGTAGCCAAAGCCGGTGGCCGGGTGGTCGGGAGTGATGCCGATGGTGGTGAGGTACCCCATCTCGGCGGCTCGCTCGGCCTCCGCGAGCGCCGCATGGAACGCCGGTACGTCGGCAATGAGGTGATCGGCAGCGAACGATCCGATCACGACGTCCCCCGCACGCTTGGCGATGACGGCCGCGGCGAGCGCGATGGCGGCCATGGAATCGCGCGGTGAGGGCTCGGCGATGATCGCGTCCTCCCCCAACTCGGGCAGCTGGGCGGCCACCGCGTCGCGGTGCGCCACGCCTGTCACCACCGTCACGGTCTCCGACACGGGCGCGAGCCGGTCATAGGTCTGCTGGATGAGCGTGCGCCCGGCCCCCGTGAGGTCGGTGAGGAACTTCGGGTAGTTGCGCCGCGAGAGCGGCCACAGGCGCGTGCCGGCACCGCCGGCGGGAACGATGGCGTGGATCATTGCTCATCCTCAATCACGACGTCGCCCCTCTTGACGGCGGCGTTCTTCGAATTGGTGGTGTAGTGAGTGGAGGCGTAGAAGGCGTCCCACGCCCCATCCTTATAATCCTGGCGGGCCTTGGCGAGCGCGGCCTCGGCCTCGCGCATGCCCTGTTCGGCGGCCTCGATCCGCTTCCGGGCGCGCCGTTCGCGCAGGCCCTTCCACTCCGGGGTCTGCTCGGCGGTGGGCTCGGGCGGGTCGGGGGCGATGATGCCCGAGCGCGGGTCATGCACCCAGCTCTTCGTGTCGGGTACGGATTCCGTGACGTAGTTCGGGGTCTCCTCCAGGTGCTCCACCTGGGAGGGCGTGGGCTTGCCGGGGGCGGGCGGGTTGGCCGCCACGCACGCCGCAACGAGCAGGAGCCGACCGAGGAAGTTGATCCACAGAAGCAGCGTGGCGATCGCGGCGAAACCGGCGAGCAGCGCGTTGTTCGACGCCGAACCCACCACGGCCGTGCCTGCGGTTCTCAGCACGGCTGATCCGATCGCGGCCGTCACCCCGCCGAGTGCCAGGTCACGCAGCGGGGTCTTGACCCCGGACATGACGCGGATGAGGTACATGACCACGGCGGCGTCGATGACGAAGGCCGCCGCGTAGGTGCCGGCCGTGATGAGGGAGTTGCCCGCGCCGCCCGAGATGCCGAGGAAGTCGAAGACCCTCTCCCCAAAGAGCTGGGTGACCGAGACGAGCAGCGTGGTGGACAGCACCCCAAGTCCGAGCACCAGGAATCCCGACAGGTCGAGCAGCTTGGCGGCCACGGCATTGCGGGGGACCATGATGATGCCGAACATCGACTGGATCGTCATGCGCAACCCGCCCATGAGCGAGATCGACGACCATAACAACACGAGCAGCGCAACGAGGGAGGCCAGGTTGAATGGATCCTCCACGATCAGGTCATTCGGATCGAGCAGGCCGCCCGCGTTCGCCTCGGTCTTGAGGATGCCGGGCAGAGCCGTGTCGATCGTGGCGAAGAGGTTTTCGCGCAGCTGATCATTGCCGCCCAGAGTATAGGAGAAGACGGTCAGCCCGATGGTGAGCGCTCCGGCCAGCGCGAACAGCGCCGAGTAGGCGATGCCGCCGGAGAGCTGGGCGCCGCGAGCCACCCCGTAGCGCTGGAAGGCCCGTACGATCCGCAGGTTCATCACCCACTCAACGAGCCGGATGGCCTTGCGCACCGCCACCGGCGGAGGGCTTTTCTTTTCTCGGATCTGCGCGCTCATGTCTCTCCTTAGTCCTGGTAGTCAACGACGAGCGGCGCGTGATCCGACCAGCGCATATCGTACTGGCTGGCCCGATCCACCCGGGCATCGACGGCGAGCGCCGCCAGGTCCGGGGTGGTCATCTGGTAGTCGATGCGCCACCCGGCGTCGTTATCGAAGGCCTTGCCGCGCTGGGACCACCACGTGTATGGGCCCTGCGCCTCGCCCACCAGCGCCCGCTGCGTGTCCACATAGTCGGCGAACCAGCGGTCGAGGTAGGCGATCTCGGAATCGAGCACGCCGGCGGTCTTGTTGTGGTTGGGCTTCCAGTTCTTGATGTCGAGCGGGGTGTGGACGATGTTGAAGTCCCCCGCCACGAGCACGTGCGGGAGGTCGGCCGGGCGCTCGGCCCGTAGCGCGGCCAAGCGCAACGTCACCCTGTCAAGGTGAGAATACTTGGCCGCCATCTTCTCCGCGTTATCCGCCACCCCCGAATGCAGGTAGGCCGAGACGAAGGTGGTGCCCAGCTCCGGCACGTCCACCTCGATCCAGCGCCCAGTATCCACGGCCGGCTCCGCGAGCGCGCCCGCATCGTCCGGTTCCAAACCCGCTTGCAGGCCGCGGCGCACGGCGCCCAGCTCATACTCGGTCTTCACCGCCACCGCCACGCCGGCGCGCCCCTTGAGGGCGGAGGCCTGCTCCACCACGTGGTAGCGATCGCCGATCAGGCCAGCGACCAGCTCCTCGGGCGCGCGCACCTCCTGGAGCAAGATGACGTCCGCGTCCGCGGCCTCGATCCACTCCCCCATGCCCTTGCGGGCGGCTGCACGGATTCCATTGACGTTGACTGTGGCGACAAGCATGCGACCTCCTCGCTCCAAGCATACGGGCTGGCTCCGACATTCGCAGGGGCGGCCGGTGCCGCTACGCCCGTGGCTAACGACGCCGGCGCCCCCGGTTACGTCCGTTTAGACCCGCCCGGCCGCGGCATTCTCCCCGGCCTCGACCACGTTGAGCAGGAGAGTGGCGCGGGTCATCGGCCCCACCCCGCCCGGGTTGGGCGAGAAGTAGCCGGCCACCTCTCGAACCGCCGGGTCGACGTCGCCGATGATCTTGTTCTTGCCCGTTGCAGGATCGAGCCTTCGGGTGACGCCCACGTCGAACACGGCGGATCCGGGCTTGACCATGTCGGGCGTGATGAGTCCGGCCACGCCGGCGGCGGCCACCACGACGTCGGCCTCCCGGGTGTGCCGGGCGAGGTCGCGGGTGCCGACGTGGCAGGCGATGACCGTAGAGCCGACCTTCTCGTGGGTGAGCAGGAGGGAGAGCGGGCGGCCGGCAGTTTGGCCTTGACCCACCACGCACACCACCGCGCCGGCCCACTCGACGCCGTGGCGCTGGCCGAGCTCCACAATGCCGCGCGGAGTGCAGGCGATCGGGGTGGGCAGCTCGCCGCGCGAGGTGGAGGCGAGCCGGCCGACGTTGAGCGGGCTCAGCCCGTCCACGTCCTTCGCCGGCGCCATCGCCTCCACGATCCGCTCCGTGTCGCACTGCGGGGGCAGCGGGAGCTGGACGATGAAGCCGGTGACGGCCGAGGCCTGGTTGAAGTGCTCGACGGCGGCGAGCACGTCCTCGGTGTTGGCCTCCCGTGGTAGCTCGATGCGCAGCGACTGGATGCCGACTTCGGCGCAGTCGCGGTGCTTGGCGTCCACGTAGATCTTCGACCCCGGGTCATCCCCTACGAGGATCGTGCCCAGCCCGAGCACAACTCCGCGCTCGCGCAGGGCGGCCGTGCGCGCGGCGACCTCTTCCTTGATCGAGGCCGCCGTGGCCTTTCCGTCCATGAGGATCATGCGAACTGGTCCAGCCCTTCGTACAGCGGGAAGTCGGCGGCGAGCTTGGCAGTGCGGGCGCGTAGGGCCGCCACGTCCGCATCCTTGCCGTCGCGCAGGGCGGTGGCGATGACGTCAGCGACCTCGCGGAACTCATCCGCGCCAAAGCCGCGGGTGGCAAGCGCCGGGGTGCCGATGCGCAGGCCGGAGGTGACAGCGGCCGGGCGCGGGTCGAACGGCACGGTGTTGCGGTTGACCGTGATGCCGACCTCGTGGAGCAGGTCCTCCCCCTCCTGGCCGTTGAGCTCGGCGTCGCGCAGGTCCACCAGCACGAGGTGGACGTCGGTGCCACCGGAGACCACCGCGATACCCTTCTCGGCCACGTCGGGCTGGGCGAGGCGCTCGGCCAGGATCTTCGCGCCCTCGAGCGTGCGGCGCTGACGGTCTTTGAACTCGGCCGTGGCCGCGATCTTCAGCGCGATCGCCTTGGCCGCCACCACATGCATGAGCGGGCCGCCCTGCTGGCCGGGGAAGACGGCCGAGTTGAGCTTACGGCCGAAGGTCTCCGCGTCACGGGAGAGAATCATGCCGGAGCGGGGCCCGCCGATGGTCTTGTGGATCGTGGTGGTGACGACGTCGGCATAGGGCACCGGGTTCGGGTGCAGGCCGGCGGCCACAAGGCCCGCGAAGTGCGCCATGTCCACCCACAGGTAGGCGCCGACCTCGTCGGCGATGTCGCGGAAGGCCTGGAAGTCGAGGTGGCGCGGGTAGGCCGACCAACCGGCGATGATGAGCTTCGGCTTGTGCTCGAGGGCCTTGGCCCGCACGTCGTCCATGTCGATGAGATACGTGTCGGGCGAGACGCCGTAGGCGACCACGTTGTAGTTCTTGCCCGAGAAGTTGATCTTCATCCCGTGGGTGAGGTGGCCGCCGTGGGAGAGCTCGAGGCCCATGATCGTCTCCCCTGGCTTGAGCAGGGCGTGGTAGATGGCGGCATTCGCCTGGGCGCCCGAGTGCGGCTGGACGTTGGCGTACTCGGCGCCGAACACGGCCTTGGCTCGCTCGATCGCGAGCGATTCGGCCACGTCCACGAACTCGCACCCACCGTAGTAGCGCTTGCCAGGGTAGCCCTCGGCGTACTTGTTGGTCAGCACCGAGCCCTGCGCTTGGAGCACGGCGCGGGGCACGAAGTTTTCGGAGGCGATCATCTCGAGCTGTTCGCGCTGGCGGTTCAGCTCATCATCAAGAACCTTCGCGATGTCCGGGTCGAGGTCGCGCAGCGACTGGTTGAAAAGGTCGGTCATCAGAATCTCCCCATATCTGGCCCGTAGGCCCTATGCGACCACGTGCCCAGGCGAACGACCCGCGGTCAATTCTGTGCCGCTCCCCGGTGGTGACCACCTACGCCAGTCGCGACCCGCCCAGTCTACCCCAGCCCTTCTTCTTGCCGACCGGGCGGTACGAGCTGTGAGACTTACCGTCTTAGAGCGCGAACGACGCCCGAGCCGTGGGCCCGCGTCCCCGGCGCGGCGGGCGATGGTGCGCGGCCGGCGTCGCCCACCAGACGTTTAGGAGAAGATAACGGTGCGGTTGCCGTTCATGAGGATGCGATGCTCGGCGTGCCACTTGACCGCCCGGGAAAGCACCTGGCGCTCGACCTCAGCGCCCTTGGCGCGAAGCTCGCGCTCGTCGTCGTCGTGAGCCACGCGCACCACGTCCTGCTCGATGATCGGGCCCTCGTCCAGGTCGGAGGTGACGTAGTGGGCGGTGGCGCCGATGAGCTTGACCCCGCGCGAGAAGGCCTGCTGGTAGGGGCGGGCCCCCTTGAAGGAGGGAAGGAAGGAGTGGTGGATGTTGATGACGTTGCCGGCCAGGCGCTCGCACAGCTCCGAGGACAGGATCTGCATGTAGCGGGCGAGCACCACCAGTTCCACGCCCTCGTCCTCGATGAGCTGGAGTAGCTCGGCCTCGGCCTCCGCCTTCGTCTCGGCGCTGATCGGGATGTGGATGAAACGCTTGTTGTAGAAGTCGGCCAGCGGCTGGAGAGTGGTGTGGTTACCCACCACGCCCACGATGTCGATGGGCAGGAGCCCTTCGCGGTTTTTCGACAGGAGGTCGGACAGGCAGTGAGCGTCCTTCGTGACCATGACCAGGGTGCGCAGGGGCGCGTCAGCCTCCGACAGCTGGTAGGTCATCTGGTGGTTGGCCGCGAGCTGGGCGAACGCCGCCTCAATCGTGGCCTTTCCGCCGGGCACGCGCGCCCGGATGCGGACGAAGAAGTATCCCGACTCGGGGTCATTGAACTGCTGGGATTCCATGATGTTGCCGCCCACGGAGGCGAGCAACCCGGTGATGGCGTAGGTGATGCCCGGCTTGTCGGGGCACTTTACGGTCAGGATGAGGTCCTCAGTCATTGCAACAGGATAGGACAAAGCGGGCGCGGGGGCGCAATCCGGCCGAAGCTCGGACGGCCCCCGCGCTGCTCTTAGCGGCGCAGGGCCGTGGCGCCGGTGGCCACCGCGGCGGCAGCCACGAGCTTCAGGATGTCGCCGGGAATGAACGGTGTCATGCCAGCGGCGAGCACCTGGGCTGACCAGGGCGCGCCCATGCCCGTGAAGGCCGAGAGCCAGATGAGGCCTGGGATGTACGGCATGGCGAGCGCCACGGCGAAGACCGCCAGGGCGCGCAGACCGGCCAGGGGCTGGCGCGACTGCATCCAGCCCACGAAGGCGGCCGACACGATGAAACCGAGCAGGTAGCCGGTGGACGGGGAGATGCCCGCCGTTCCGGCGGAGAGGATCGGCAGGCCGGCCACGCCCATCGCGCCGTAGATGCTGACGGCCGCGAGGCTGCGCCCGCCGCCGAGGGCCCAGCCCACGAGCACCACTGCGAGAGTCTGCATGGTGACCGGCACGGGCTTGAACGGGATGGCGAGCTGGGCGGCGATCGCGAGCACGACCACTCCGGCGCCGATGGCCAGGGCGTTGCGGGCAATTCCCGCCTTGGTTGTGCGCGCGCCGGCGGAGGCAGCGGGGGCGGAGCTGGCGGGGACGGTTGATGAGTTCTGAGTCATGAGTATTCCTTATTTTTGGTTGATATCTGGCAGACGGCGATGGCGTAGTCGCCGTCGTGGGACAGGGACAGGAGGATGTCGGTATCCCCGAAGGCCTCCTTGATGGCGCTGGTGAGGGCAATGTAGGGGCGGTGGTAGGGGTCGGAGAGGACCTGGATCTCGGTGAGGTTGACGTCCTGTTCCGCGATCAGGGGCGGACGGCCGACGAGCGTCGAGGACCAGGCCTTGATGAAGGCCTCCTTGCCGGCCCAGCGGGCGGCGAGGTGGTGGGCGACGTCGGCGCCGGTAGCCGCCGCCCGCCGCCGGGCTCCGCGCATCTCGGCCCCGGAGAAGACCTGGGCCATGTGCGTGCCCGGCGCGGCGAGCTGCTCGGCAAACGTGGGGATGTGGACCAGGTCCACCCCCAGCCCGCTAGGCATAGAGCCCATCCTCGCCAAGGCGGGCCGCCGGGTCGAGGAGCATCGCTGCCTCTACCTCGTGCGGGTCGTAGCCGGGACGCTCCGCGCCGAAGCGACGCGAGGCGATCGGCTCGAACAGGGCCCGATTGCCCACCATGCCCTGCTCGAGGTGGCGGGCGCCGGCCTTGAGGCGAGCCTCCGCCTGAGCGCGCCACGCATCGGCGGCCTGGCAACCGTGCGCCCGCCGAATCGCAGCCTCGAAGGCGCCCGGGTGAAGGATCGCCAGGAGAGAGGACACGTGGCCAAATCCGAGCGAGGTAGCCATCGCCGCCTTGATCTGGCCCCGCTTGCCGAGGTCGAGTGGCTCGCGGAGCCACACGAGGAAGGGGTCCTCAGCAAAGACCGGGTCGAGGTTATCTAGCGAACGATTGCCCGGCACCACGCCGGTGGCGAGCACCTCGGTCAGGCCCGCGATCTGGAAGAGTGCCGCGCCACCCTTCGAGTGCCCGGTCAGCGTCTTTTGTGAGATGACGTGCAGCGGATTGCCCGCGCTGCGCCCGAGCGCCCGGGCGAGGCGAACGTGGAGCTCGGCCTCGTTGGGATCGTTGGCGTTCGTGGAGGTGTCGTGCTTGGACAGCACTGCGACGTCGTCCACGCTCGCCCCGAGTGCCTCGAGCTGGCGGGCCAGGCGGGAATCCCGTCCGCCGAGTCCGGCCGCGAGCGCGCCGAGCCCGGGAGCGGGGATGGAGGTGTGGGCTCCGTCGGCGAAGGTCTGGACGTAGCCGACCACGCCGTAGACGGGCAGGCCCATCTCGAGGGCGAGGTCGCCGCGGGCGATGAGCACGGTGCCGCCGCCCATGGCTTCCACGAAGCCGCCGCGGCGCAGGTCGCCGGCGCGGGAGAAGAAGCGGTCGGCGATCCCCTGGGCCTCGAGCGAGGCGGAGTCCGCGGTGGCGTTCATGAAGCCGAAGCCCTCGAGGGACTCCACCGACAGGTCATCCACCGCGCCGGTGACCACGAACTTCGCCTTGCCGGCTGCGATCTTGTCCACGCCATCCTCGAGTGAGACAGCGGCCGAGGCGCACGCCGCCACCGGCTGGACCATGGCGCCGTAGCCGCCCACGTAGGTCTGCATGGTGTGTGCGGCAACCACGTTCGGCAGGGTCTCTTGCAGGATGTCCTGCGGGATATCCTCCCCGCGGAAGCGCTCCACGAACAGCTTGCGCATCGAGCTCATTCCGCCAAAACCGGTGCCCTGAGTGGAGCCGACCTCGGTGGGGTGAATGTGGGCCAGCAGCTCGGCCGGGGTGAAGCCGGCGGAGATGAAGGCGTCGACCGTGGTCAGCAGGTTCCACACCGCCATCTTGTCCACCGATTCCACCATCGACTGCGGGATGCCCCAGCGGGTGGGGTCGAAGTCAGTGGGCAGCTGGCCGGCCACGAAGCGGGACAGGGTGGTCTTGCGCGGTACGAGCGCGGTGGCGCCCTTGATGCGGGTCACCGACCACTCCGACTCTCCCGGTTGCGGGGCTGCGACCTGCGTGAACTGCGGGTCGGCCGCCTCGTAGGCGCGTGCCTCGGCCTCGGTGGCCACCGTGAAGGTGACGGGCTTGTCGAGGAAGACGGTCACCATGTCCACCGTGCCGCCGGCCTGAATCGGGCCGTCGTCGGTGAGGCGGCGGATGCCGGAGCGGGCCACCACCTCGTCCCGGTAGCGCTCGAAGATCTCCTCCTCGGGCACCAGGTTGTCTTCGGCATCGTACCAGCCGGCCTTCGGCGATTCGTGCCAGGTGAGCAGACCGGTCATCCACGCCAGTTCGAGCACGCCCGCAGCGGTGAGGTCCACGTCGCCGTCGGCCCTGATGCCGAGCTCGGCGGCGTGGCGGGTGCGGGCCGAGCCCCACGGGCCCACCTCGCCTACCCCCACGATGACGATCGTGTCCTCGGGGCGGGCGGTGCCACTGCCCCACACATCGGCGTACTCGGGCAGGCCCATCACCTGCGGGCGCGGCAGTGCCGAAATGGTGCCGCCCTGGCGCTCGGAGCTAGTCGCGGCCGCGGGCGCGGCCTCGATCTGGCGGGTGAGCTCGGCGAGGTTGATGTTCGACAGACCGCCGGTGAGGTCGGCGTCGATCGGAGCGCTCGCCGCGCGCTCCCGCGCGTCGTCGGTGGCAAGGGCGATCAGCTCGCCCGCGATCTCGGAGGTGGACCACGTGCGCACGCCGCGCTCCTCCACGGCCGCGACCAGCGGGTCGTTGCCGCCCATGAGGCCGGTGCCGCGCACCCACCCGATGCGGGCATGGGCCAGGCTCACGCGCTGCGCCCACGGCTCCACGTGCCACTTGTTCACCACGGCGTCGAAGGCTGCCTTGACCTCGCCGTAGGCGCCGTCGCCGCCGAAGGTTCCGCGGTTGGGCGAGCCGGGCAACACGGCGTGGAGGCGGTGGCCCACCACGGTGTCCGCGCCGATGGCGGCGAGCCCGGTGAGCAAGCGCTCCACGCCCCACAGCATGAGGCGGGTCTGGATCTCAGCCGCGCCCCCGGCGTCGCTCATCATGCCGAACACGCGCGGCGCGGCGAACGGGAAGAGGAGGTCGGGGATCATCGCGGACTTCTTCTCCACGGTCGCCCCACCCACGGTCTCGCGCACGGGGTTTCCGATCCAGTCCACGAGCGCGTCGATGTCGCGGTAGGAGGCGAGGTTGGCGGGCACGAGCCACAGGGCCGCGTCCCCGCGCGCGTTCTCGCGGTAGATCTTGCGCCCGGCGAGTAGGCGCGCCTGGTCCACGCGGGAGGCGGTGGCGATGACGGTCGCGCCGCCGGCGAGCAGGCGTGCCACGACGCCGCCGCCGATAGACTCCGGCGTCATGCCCGTGACCACCGCGACCTTGCCGGAGAACTCCCCGGCGCTCTCGTCACGCGCGGTGGTCGCCACCTGGAGCAGACGCACGCGGTCGGCGTCGGACGCGGCGATGTCCGCGTAGTACTCGGCCTGGCGGGCCACCTCGGCACCAGTGCCCACGAAAGTGGCCTCGGCGGGAAGCTCGGCGGCGCCGGCCGCGAATCGGGCGAGGTCCTCGCGGGCACTCGCCCAACGGTCGTTGAGGAGCACGGCCTTCTTCGCGTCGAAGGCGGGCGCCACCTGGGATACCCAGTTCGCGCCGAGCTCGGCGCTCACGGCCTCCACCACGGCCTCGTCGCTGGCCTCGTTAGCCGCAACGGGGGCGGCGTCGCCGAGGCGGGCCAGCAGGTCGCGGGCGTTGTCGGCGAGGATGGTGGTGATGTGGGAGGAGAAGGCGTCGAGTGCCGCGGAATCCACGACCCCGCCGCTCGCCCCGCCTGCGCTCGGCTTGACCACGTTCACCCCGCGCAGGGCGCCCACGCGTTCCACGGCGGCGTCGATGAGGGAGTCGACCTCGGCGGCTGTGGCGGGTGAACCGGGCAGACCGGCCAGCTCCCCGCCGCGGGCGGACTTGCCCTCGCGGGTCTCGAGCAGTAGCACCGCGGTGGTCCACGCACCCCAGCCGTGGCCAAGCGCCCATGCCTCGCGGACGCGGGCGCCCACACGGTCGGGCTTGACGCCGGCCGCGCCAAACAGCTTGCGCAACCTGTCGCCGATCGCATCGGACAGGACGGGCCCGAAGGGCTTGTAGTTGTGGGCGAGCTTGTTGACCGTGGCCGACAGCTCGGCCACGCTCGCGTCCGCCGCACCGTCGATGGCCGTGAGGCCGAGTTCGGCGGACATGTCCATGAGCACCTGGTTGCGCTTGGAGGACACGCCGTTCGTCAGCGACTCCACCGTGTCGGCCGCACCCACCTGGTCGAGGTTGATCTTGTTCGACTCCGCCAGCAGCACCGTAATCGCGTCCGCCGCCGCGAACGCCAGGTCCTCCGGCGACGCCGTGGCCGCACCTACCTGCGCGGGTGCGGCGTGCGGTTCGGGTGCGGGCTGGGTCGGCTCGGGAGCCACGGGGACCTGCGTTGCGGGGGCCTCGCCAGCCTGCGCCTGTGCCTCCGCGATCTCATCTGCCGCTTCGGGCTCGGCCGCGACCGCTTGGTCGGTGAAGTAGACGGGGGCGGCATCGCGCTGGACGTTGGCCACCGCCACGGAGGCCGAGGCGTGGCGCGGCTGGGCGAGGGTCTTGGCGGCGAGGTTAGCCAGCGTCGGTGCGGCCCCAAGGCCGACCTCCACGAAGCTCTCCACGCCGGCCCCGTCCGGGCGCGGGGTAAAGAGGTAGTCCTGGGTTTCGATCCAGCGCACCGGGGAGGCGAACTGCCAGGCCAGGAGCTCGACCAGCAGCTCGCGCGTGATCGTCCCCGCCTCGGAGGCGAGGTCGACGTCGTCCCAGCGCTCGCGCAGAGCCCGCACCGAGTCGGCAGGCACCACCTCGAGGATAGAGTCAAGGAAGTCGGCGGTCAGCTCGAAGGGGCGGGCCACGAGGTTGGGGATGTAGCGCCCCACGAGCACCGCCGGGTCGATCTGCTCCGGCAGGAGGCCCTGCAGGAGCTCGCGGAAGTCCGCCACCCCGCCGCGCAGCACACTGGAGTGGAACGGTACGTCGATGCCGGGCACGAGCATGAAGGGCCTGCGCCCGCCGGCCTCCTCGGTTCGGCGTTCGGCGTCGGCCGCGAGCGCGGCCAGGCCCGCCACCGTGCCGGCGATCGAGTACTGTTCGCCGGCCAAGTTGTAGTTGACGATCTCGATGAACTCCCCGCTCGCCTCGGCGATCGAGGCGACGTAGGCGGCCACGTCGGCGTCGCCCACCCCGAACTGGTTGGGGCGCAGAGCGGCCATCTGGTAGTTCGAGCGGCCCTCGGCATCGCGCGGCACGAGGTTGTGCATGGTCGAGCCGCGGTGGAAGACGATCTCGATGACGGTCTCGAGCGGGAAGATGCCGGCGTAGGCGGACAGGGCGTTGTACTCGCCAAGCGAGTGGCCCGCAAGGTAGGCGCCCTCCACGAGCACGCCGGCCTCGCGCAGGCGCTCGCTCTGGGCGAAGGCAACGGTCGCGAGTGCCACCTGAGTGAACTGGGTCAGGTTGAGCACGCCCTGCGGGTGGCGGTAGGCCACGCCGCCGGCGATGATCTCGGTGGGGTTGTCGCGCACGATTGTCAGGATCGAGAAGCCGAGCGCGGAGCGGGTGTGGGCATCGGCGCGCTCCCACACGTCGCGGGCGGCTGGCGAGGTGGCGCGCTCGTCGAGCGTCATGCCCTGGCTCTGCACTCCCTGGCCCGGGTAGACGTAGGCGGTGACGGCCGGGGTGACGTGGGCCGAGGCGACGGAGACCACGTTCTTGTTCACGCGGCAGGTCACCTCGAGGATGAGCCCGCCGGCGTCAACCACCCCCACGCGCTCCACGCTGATCTCCACCTCGTCGTTCAGGTCCACGGTGCCGTACATGCGGTAGGTCCACCCGGCGATGTGCCAGCGCTTGCCGTCCTCGCCCGTGGCGCTGACCGCGTGCTGGGCCGCGGCGCACAGCCACATCCCGTGCACGAGCGGCGCGTCCATGCCGGCCACCTTCGCGGCCCGGTAGGAGGTGTGGATGGGGTTATAGTCGCCCGAAACCATTGCAAACGGCGTCATGTCCGCCGGCGCGGTCACGGTGACATGGCGCAGCAGCGAGCGCGGCGTGTCACGGATCTCGCGCTCCACCTCGCCCGCGTACGGCGGGTCGGCGGGCAGGTCCGTGCCGAACACTCGCCCGCGGATCGCGAAGCGCTCGGTGAACGCGCCCACCCGCTCCCCGTCGTGGCTGAGCTCGGTTTCGACGACAACAACCCGGCCCGAGCTCGACTCGGTCAGCGACGTGCAACGCGAGCGCGCGTCAAGGTGGTCAAGGCCCGCGAGCCGATCGGTATCGAGGTCCTCGGTGTGGTCGAGGTGGACCGCGTTGAGCAGGCCCTCGATGACGGGGTAGTCCCCCACGAAAGCCGAGCCGAGGGCGGCGTAGATAGAGGGCCAACACATGCCAAGCACCGCCGAGGGCACGATCGGCGCGAGCTTGTAGCCGGGCAGGTCGGCAGTGACGCCGGCGTGCAGGGCGCCAAGTTCGGGGCGCAAGGAGAAGCGGTAGTGGGCCTCGCCGAACTGTGAATCAGCCGAGTCGGTGATGGCGGGCAGCTCGCCGATGTGGTCGCCCAGCACGTTCTGCGCCCCCACACCGGCCGTAACCGCGAGGAGAGCGAACATGGCCGCGGGCAGCCGCTCGTCGTCGACCACCGGGATCGCGCCGGTCGAGGCGCCGGCCGGGATGCGGAACGGCACGCGCAACTCGCGCACGGCGTGCTGGCGGACCCCGCTGCCATCCCACAGGGTGTCGAGGTGGATGACCATGTCATAGCCGGCGTCGGTGGCCACGATGTCGTAGTTCTCGACCACGCGGGCGGGGTTGGTGATGACATGGCCGTGCCAGGAGATCTTCTCCGCCCCGCGCAGGTAGTCCTCCACCGTGGCAAACGCGCGCGAGAAGCGGCGCTCACCCGCCTCGCCCCCGAGCGCCTCAATCGTGGCGTCCTCGTAGCGGGCGAGGATCGTGGCCACGGGCTCGTTGACCGTGGCGATGCCGGCCACCGACACCGGGCCGGGGATGATGCGCACCTGATCGGCGGTGTAGCGCGGATCGTGGGACTGCCACAGGCCGTCCGTGCCCCACGAGCGCAACAGATCAGCGTCAATGATCGACACGAAGGGCACCGGCTTGGGGTACTTGCGGCACAGCTCCACGAACCAGGCCGCATCGAAGGTGGTGACCTCCACGCGCTCGGCGTCGGGGTAGGCGGCCACAATCTTGTCGATGGCCGCGGCCGGGTCGGCGACCGCCTCCACGCTATCGAACATCGACACGAGCTCGCCGGAGTCCTGGGGCGAGAGGCGGGCCTCCACGCGCTGGGCCAGCTCGAAGAAGCGCTGGGCCCACGACGGGTCGGTGAACGGGTAGGACAGCTCGGCGAAGCGGCGCAGCACCTCGGCGTACGTCATGTCCTCCAGGTCGCCGAAGTAAGGCTTGGCGGTGGCGTCGATCGCCCCGATGATTTCGGCGCGGCGGGTGACGAGCGCCTCGGGGTCGGAGGCAACCTCCACGATGAGCCGGGCGGCGCGCGAGGCGGAGTTCTCGATCTCATACATGTCCGCCAACAGGTGCGACAGGCCGGAGGTCACCCCACCGTCCACGGCGCCCTGGCCCACCCATCCGGCGTTGCGATCCACGGGAACGCCGGCGGTGTCGACGAGGAGCTGCTTGACGTCGTCGTTGGTCTTGGCCTCACGCGCGGTCATCGCGGCAGTGCCGATCATGATCGCGTCCACGGGCATGGGCACCGGGCCATGCTCGAGCGCCCACGTGCCGGTGAGGAAGCCTGCGGCGCGTTCGGGCACGCCCAGACCGCCGCCCACGATGAGCACCGTGTTGTCCTGCGCGCGGATCTCGGCATAGGTGTCGAGCAGCAGCTGATCGAGGTCCTCCCACGAGTGGTGGCCTCCGGCGTGCCCGTCCTCGACCATGATGAGGATCGGGGCGGTGGTGGCGCGGGCGATCTTCAGCACCTGGCGGATCTGCCCGATCGTGCCGGGCTTGAAGGCCACGTACGTAAATCCTTCGCCGCGCAGGCGCTCGACCAGCTCCACGCCCTCCTCGGTCTCGGGAATGCCGGCCGAGATCACGACCCCGTCCAGCGGGGCTCCACTTTGGCGGTTACGGGAGACGATGTGCTGGGTGCCGAACTGGAGGTTCCACAGGTAGCGGTCCATGAACATCGCGTTGAACTGGGCGGTGCGGCCCTCCTCGAGCCCGGCAACCAGCCCGGCGAGGTTCTTCTCGAAGACCTCCTCCGTGACCTGCCCGCCTCCAGCCATCTCCACCCAGTATCCGGCGTTCGCGGCGGCGGCCACGATCTCGGGTTCCACGGTGGTGGGGGTCATGCCGGCGAGCAGCACGGGGGCACGGCCGGTCAGGCGCGTGAAGCGGGTGTCGACCACCACGCGCCCGTCGTCGATCATGGCGAGCTTCGGGGCGAACGCGGACCAGTCCTCTCCCGGCACCCAGGCATCCTTCGTGGCAAGCGCGTCGCGCGCGTCAGCAGAGCCCGCGTTCACGACGCCGATGCCCCGCCCACGCGCGTTGTCCCGCGTGATTCGGGCCAGGCCCGTGCCGGGGCCAAGGTCGACCACCCAGCCAACGCCCTTAGTTGCCTCGGCAAAGACACTGTCCCAGTCAAGGCGGTCGGTGAGGACGGCGGCGGCCAGGCGCTCGACGTCGTGCATGTCGATGGGATCGGTGGCATCCTCGGCCCAGCCGCAGGCCCGCACCCAGGCGAGCACCTGCTCGAGCGCGGGCGCGAGCAGGGCGGAGTGGAAGGGCGCGGAGACGTCGAGGAACTCGGTGATCGGGGTCAGGGCAGCGCCGCCGATCGTCTTCTCGGTGCGAGCCTTGGCCTCGGCACTGGCGAGGGCGTCGAGGTCGCGGCGCACTGCCTCAAGCGAGGCGGGCAAGCCGGCCAGGGTGAAGGAGGTGGCCGTGTTGCGGATGGCGATCTGGGCGCCGTGACGGGCGGCCACCTCGGACAGCACACGCTCGGGCACGTCGCGCACGGCCAACATCGGGGTGAGCTCGCCGAAGCGGGAGGCACCCTCAGCACGGGTGGCCTGGGTGGCCGCGGCGCCAATCAGGCGGGCCAGGGCGAGGACGTGGGCCTTGTGCTCGGAGGCGAGCATGTGAACGGCGAGCACGCCCTGCGAGTGGCCAACCACCGCCTGCGGCTGCGCGCCGAGCGGGAGGTCGAGGTAGGAACCATACTGGGCCAGCAAGATGCCGGGCACGGAGGCGAAGGCCTCGCCCGAGGTGGTGGCCAGCAGGTCGAGCGGGCCGGCGCAGATGCGGGTCAGCTCGGGCAACACCGAGGCCAGCAGCTCCTCGGCGCGGGCCTGAAGCCGCTCGAGGGTGTCGCGGATCGCCGGATCCTCGGCCGCCTCGGCGAGGGCGGCACGCCACGGGGTGGCCTGGCCGGCGAACTGGAGGACGTAGGGGTCATGAATCTCGTACATGTTTCTCCTTGGGCTACATCGGCATGTTGCCGTGTCGGGCAGGGCCCTGGTGGATGGTGGTTTTGGACTGGAGGGCCTCGAGCGAGACCGCGATGGTGGAGCGGGTGGCGTTCGGGGCAATGATGCCATCGAGCTCGCCGCGTGCCACGGACAGGTAGGGGTTGACGTTCTCGCGGGTGTAGCGGGCGGACAGCTCGGCGAACACCTCGTCGCCACGACCCTCAGCCTCGGCGGCCTTAAGCTCACGGCGGTGGACGATCGCCACGGCGCCGTCGGCCCCGAGCACCGCGATTTCGGCGCCGGGCCAGGCGTAGACGAGGTCCCCGCCCAACGACTTGGAGCCCATGACGATGTAGGCCCCTCCGTAGGCTTTACGCAGTATGACGGTCACCAGCGGCACCGAGGCGGTGGCATAAGACCAGATGAGCTTCGCGCCGCGGCGAATAATACCGGCTTGCTCCTGCTCGGTGCCCGGCCGGTAGCCCGGCACGTCCACCAGCGTGACCACGGGGATCTTGAAGGCGTCGCAGAACTGAACGAAGCGGGCCGCCTTCTCCGAAGCGTCCACGTCGAGCGTGCCGGCGTCGTGCAGTGGTTGGTTCGCCACGATCCCCACCGAGCGGCCCTCGATGCAGGCGAAGCCGATCACGATGTTGCGGGCGAAGAACTCCTGGATCTGCACGAACTCGCCATAGTCCACGATTGCTTCGATAACTTCGACGACGTCGTAGGGCACCTTCGTCGATTCGGGTACCAGGGCCGACAGGTCCGCGGGGGCCGCAGGCGCGAGCGCCAGGTCGAAGTCGTAGGCGGGGACCTGGTCGTCGCAGTTGGCTGGCAGGTAGGTGAGAAGCGTGCGGGTGTAGTCGAGCGCGTCCTCCTCGTCCTCGGCCAGGTAGTGGGCCACGCCGGACTGGAAGTTGTGGACCTGCGCCCCGCCGAGGTCGGCGAAGGAGACGTCCTCGCCCGTCGTCGCCCGCACCACGTCCGGGCCGGTGACGAACATGTGCGAGGTCTCGCGGGTCATGATAATGAAGTCGGTCAAGGCCGGGGAGTACACCGCTCCCCCAGCGCACGGGCCGAGGATCAACGAGATCTGCGGGATAACGCCGGAGGCGGCGCACGTGCGCTTGAAGATGCGTCCGTACTGGCCAAGGGCCACCACGCCGTCCTGGATGCGCGCGCCGCCCGAATCCATGATCCCGATCACGGGGATACGCAGGGACAGTGCCTTGTCAATCGTGGCGATGATCTTGTTACCCTCGGCCTCGCCGAGCGTGCCGCCCTGCACCGAGAAGTCCTGGGCGTAGACGGCCACGCGCCGCCCGCCGATCGTGCCCAGCCCGCACACCACCGCCGCGCCGGCAAAGCCCTGGGCCACATTCCCGCCCACGAACTGGCCGATCTCGGAAAAACTGCCCTCGTCCAGGAGGGTGGCGATGCGCTCGCGGGCCGTGAGCTTTGACTTGGCGTGCTGGCGCTCGAGCGCCTTGCCCTCCGCCTTCACCGAGAGCGAGGCGGCGTAGGCGATGAAGGCCTCCCGGTCGATCTCGCGCGAGGTAGTGTCAATCGTTAAGGATTCGTCAACAATGTGAGACATGGTCACTCCTTCTCTTCGGGGGTGATGGTCAGCAGGGCGGTGCCGGCCGCCACGTTCGAGCCGGCCTCCACGGCCACGTCCTCCACTCGGCCGGCCAGCGGGGCATAGACGTAGCTCTCCATCTTCATGGACTCGAGCACCACCAGCAGGTCTCCTTCGGCGACGACGGCACCCGGCTCCGTCACCACCCGCACCACGATCGCCTGGATCGGCGAGCGGACGTCGCCGCTGGCCGCCTCTCCAGCCTCTGGCACCGTCCTGGAGCGAGAGGAGCGGCGCAGGGGCTGAGGACGCGGGGTTTGGGGCGCTCCCTGGGCGAACATGCCTTTGGGCACGGTGAGGGTGGCCTGACGCCCGTCGATCTCGATGGTAAAGGTCTGCCGCTCGGCGGGCGCCTCCGCGGGGGCGGGCGCCGGCGTCGTGCCAGCGTGCTCGGCATGCTCGGCGTTCCAGGCGGGGAGGAAGGACTCCTCGAACCAGCGCGTGGAGTAGTGGAGGGCGGCGAAGTCGGGGTCGGCGATGATGTCACGGTAGAGCGGGACCGGGGTGGCCAGCCCGTCCAGGCGGAACTCGCCGAGTGCGCGCAGGGAACGGGCGATGGCGGCGTCGCGCGTGGGAGCAGTGACGATGACCTTGGCGAGCATCGAGTCGAAACCGGAGGTAACGACGTCGCCGGCCACCACCCCGGTCTCGATACGAACGCCGTGGCCGAGCGGCCAGGTGAGGGCCGCGACGGTGCCCTGCGAGGGTTGCATGTCGCGCGCCGGGTCCTCGCACGTGATGCGGAACTCGAAGGAATGCGCGCGCGGGGATGGGACCGGGCTGATGGCCTCGCCGCGGGCGATACGGATCTGCTCGGCCACAAGATCAAGGCCCGTGATCTCCTCGGACACCGTGTGCTCCACCTGCAAGCGCGGGTTGACCTCGAGGAAGAAGATCTCCTCCCCCACGAGGAACTCGCACGTGCCCAGCCCCACGAAGCCGGCCCCGTCGAACAGGGCTTGCGAGTAGCGCTCGAGCGTCGCCTCCTGTTCGGTCGTGAGCCCAGGCGCGGGGGCCTCCTCGATGAGCTTTTGGTTGCGGCGCTGGACCGAGCAGTCACGCGTGGAGACCACGGCGAAGTTGCCGTGGACGTCGCGCATGCACTGAGTCTCTACGTGCCGTGCGGTCTCGAGGAACTTCTCCACAAACACGCCCTGCGGGTCGGGGCCGGCGGCCTGGAAGAAGTGGTCGAGCCCGGCGTCGTCGCGAATGATGGTGATGCCGCGCCCACCGCCCCCGTCGGCCTTCTTCGTTACGACCGGGTAGCCCCAGCGGGCCACAAAGTCCTCCACCTCGGCCCGGCCGCTGATCTGCTCGGAGATACCCGGCACCGGCTGGACGCCAACGCGCTCGGCCAGCTGGCGAGCGCTGATCTTGTCCCCCAGCTCGCGCAGCGTGTCCGCCGACGGCCCAATCCACGTCAGGCCCGCAGCCACGACGGCCTCGGCGAACTCTGGACTTTCGGAGAGGAAGCCGTAGCCGGGGTGGACGGCGGCGGCGCCGGTGGCGCGCGCGAGCTCGATGAGCTTGTCACCGTTCATGTAGGTCTCGGCCAGCGTGTCGCCACCGAGTGCGTGGGCCTCACCGGACGCGCGCGTAAACGGGGTGTCGAAGTCGGCGTCCGCGTAGCCGACCACGGTGTCGATTCCCAGCTCCGTAGCCGTGCGGATCACGCGCAGGGCGATCTCGGAGCGGTTGGCGATGAGGATCTTCATTGAGGTCCTTTCTGTCAGCAGTTGTGCTCGGCGAACATGGCCACCTCGTGCGGGTAGACCCGAATGCGTGCGGGGGTGGCCACCTCGGGTCGAGCGCTGGGCGCGGGGACGCTGGTGGACGCGGGGGCGGTGGCGGCGGTGAGGATGAGCTCGCCGTCCGGCCCGATCTCGTCAACGACGCCGGTGCGGCCCGCCACGCTCACCTGCTGCCCGCGCTGGGCGAGGTGGACGTTGAGCTCGGCGATGATGGGCGCAGTGGCGGGGGCGTTCGGATCGGCGGCGAAGGCTTCGACCCGCGCCGCGAGCTCGGCAAGGTAGCGATCGAGGAGGATGCCGGCGGGGTCGGCGTCGTCGGGACGGAGGCCCTCGGCGGGAAGGAGGCCCTCGGCGGCAAGCGAGGTGGCGCCCTCAAATAGCTCGTCGCCCTCCTGGAAGACGTTGGCGCCCACGCCAATCGCGGCGCTTAGCTCCCCGCGCGCGGCGGACATGTCGGCGTAGAACTCCCCAAGCACGCCGCAGATCTTGCGGCCGCGGATGACCACATCGTTGGGGAACTTGACCTTCGCGGGCGCGCCGAAGTCGGCGAGGGCCGCGCGCATCGACAGCGCGCCGATGAGGGTGAGGAAGCCGCCGCGCTCGCGCAGGGCGGCAGTGGCGGGAAGAACCACGAGCGTGGAGGCGAGCAGCGAGCGGCCCGCGCCCGACTCCCACGTGCGGCCCAGGCGGCCGCGGCCGCGGATCTGGACGTCGGCACGGATCGTGGTCAGGTGCGGGGCGTGCGCGAGGGTGCCCAGCACGTCCTGAGTGGAGGTGACGCTCCGGCGGTGGTCAACGAGGCCAATCATGTGGACAGACTAACGCAAGTTACCCAACGGTAGGGTAAGTTAGCGACTCGTTGTCCATCGTGTGGTCGGGCACCTGACGCCCTGGTGCGGGAAGATGCGGGCGCCCGTGATCATTGTTACTAAACCGTAACTTGCGACGCGTCGGCGCGTTTTGGCACCAAGGGCAGGGGCTGCGGAGGGGCTACTCTCCTGGGCGCCCCTCATCGCTCGGCCAGATTAAAAAACTTTGGACGATTCCGGGGCGATCTGCGCATATACGAAGATCGCCCCGGAATCGTCCAGTGTTTTCAAACGCCCGGCGCTCCTACCCCTCGCGGTAGACCACTCCCATCGAGCTTGCCGGGTAGTGCCACGTCAGCGTCCCTGGCGGGGCGACCGCAAGGCACGTGCCGCATTCGAGACAGGCGGCGTATTCCACCGCAACCTCGCCGTTTTCTTCCGAGTACACGTGGGCCGGACACACGTTGACCAACAGCTTCGCCGCGCCGGTCTCACGCACGCGCTCCTGGTTGACCACGATGTGGGGATTGCCCTCGTCAATCTCGTAGACGTTCATCGCCAAACGATCATTGATCGTTCCCGGTTCGAAGCTTGCCATCTTACATCGACCTCACAGCACTGATACCGAGTTTCGCAAGCCCCGCCAGGGATAGGCGAGACCTCTTCACCGCGCCCATGACGACCTTGAGCAGCGGCTTACGCGGCGTGAGGTCGTGGTTGTAGACGCCGTGGAGGACGTCTGCGACCAGCTCCCCCACGTCCCCGTACATCGCCGGGTTTTCGAGGAAGTCCGGGGCCTTGGCATAGGTGTCCATGTCCTTGCCGACGAACGAGGCGTTGTACTCCTCGACATACTTCCCCAGCGCCTCGGCAGAGAAATCCTTGGCCTTGAGCGCGTCGGAAATCACCGAGGCCGCGGCGCGGGCCGAGCCTGCCGCGAGATCCATGCCGCGCACGGTAAAGCCCGTGTTCAGCGTGAATCCCGCGGCGTCTCCGATGACGAGGAGTCCGCGGTGGACCAGGTCGTGCTGCATCTTCTTCCCGCCCTCGGCCACCAGGTGGCACCCGTATTCGAGGAGCTCGCCGTCCTTGAGGAACGGCGCGATCGCCGGGTGGGTGAGGAAGTGGTCGTGCAAATCGGAGGAGCTCTTGCCCGACTTCTCGAGGTCGTCGAGGCGGGCCACGATACCAATCGAGATGGAGTCGCGGTTGGTGTACATGAAGCCGCCTCCGGCCACGCCCTGGGTGCAATCACCCACGACGGCGTACGCCGCGCCCTCGTCGCCCGTCAGGTTGAAGCGCTCCGCGATCACCTCCGGGTCGAGGGCGATGACCGACTTGACGCCCACGGCCAGGTTCTCCTTCGGCTCCTTGGCGCGGATGCCCGCATACTGGGAGAGGAAGGAGTTGACGCCGTCGGCTGCCACCACGACATGAGCGCGTAGCTCGTCCTCGCCGGCGCGCACGCCCACGAACTGGCCGCCGTCGCGAACCAGTTCGTCGACCTTGACGCCGGGCATGACGGTCACGCCCACGTTCTCGCACTGCTCGGCGAGCCACGGATCGAACTTCGCGCGAAGCACCGTCACGGCGTTGACCGGTTCGCTCAGTCGGCCGTCCCAGTAGTCAATGTTGACGAAGTTGTCCTTGTTGAGGAAACTCAGGCAATTGCGCGTGATGACGCGCTCGATGGGTGCCTCCTCGAGGAAGTTATCGAAGATCTCCTGCATGACGCGGCAGTAGAACACGCCGCCGGACAGGTTCTTCGACCCCGGCTCGACACCGCGCTCGATCAGCAAAACCTCATAGCCGTCTTTGGCGAGCAGGTAGGAACAGACTGATCCTGCCACGCCGCCGCCGACCACAATGACGTCGAAATCCACCTCTGCCATGGCTACAGCGCTTCGGTCAGGGCCGGCAGCACCGAGTACAGGTCGCCCACGATGCCGTAGTCGGCCTGCTCGAAGTAGGGTGCGTTCTTGTCCGAGTTCACGACGACGACCGTCTTGGCCTCGTTCATGCCCGCGGTGTGCTGGATCTGGCCGGAGATGCCGGCGGCGAGGTAGAGGTCGGGGGTCACGTGCTGACCGGATACGCCCACGTAGCGGTCGCGCCCGAGCCAGTTGTTGCCCTCGGCGATCGGCCGCGAGCAGGCCACTTCTGCACCCATCTTGGAGGCGAGGTCGAAGGCCAGCTTGAGGTCGTCCTCATTCTTGAAGCCGCGGCCCACAGCCACGATCTTCTTCGCCGCGCCGAGGTTGACCGACTTGGTCTCGGCGCTCTCGGTGGCGCTCACGCGCAGATCGGCGGCGTCGGCAGCCAGCGGATCTCCGGCCACGGGCTCGCCCTCAACCGGCGCGCCTCCCGAGACGAGGACGACGGCGGGGGCTCCGATCTCCTCCTCGACAATGCCGCCGAAGCGGGCGGCGAGCACCTTGCCATCGCGCACGCCCTTGGCGCCGGTGACGACGGGCAGGCCTGCCGCCGCGGCGATCGCGCCGGCAAACACGCGCCCGGCCGGGGTGGCGGGCAGGAAGACGAAGCCGGTGGTGTCGACGTGGGCGGCGAGGCCGGCAGCGACGGCCTCCTCCGGGACGCCCTCGCCCAGCGCCACGTCGGCGTGGGCCATCGGCAGGTCGGGAGAACCGACAGAGATGACGGCGGCCTCACCGGGCAGTTCGTTCGCCCAGGCAAGCATCGTCGAGACGTTGGAATTCAAAGCAATAATGGTCGACATGTGTTCTCTCCTTTACAAAATACCGTCGGCCTTGAGCGCGTCGATCAGCTGCGCCGCCGCGTTGTCTCCCTCAAAAACCATCTTCTTGCGCTCGCGCATCTCAGGCTGGCGAGCCGCCTGGACGTTGCGGCCCACCTCCGCCACCGTGAGGTCGGCCAGGGCAACGGTCTCCAGCGGCTTCTTGCCCGCCGCAAGGATCTCCTTCATCGACGCGGCCTTGACCTCGACCGCGTCCGTGGCCGCGCTCAGCACCACGGGCCCGGAGGTTTCGACCGTCCGGGTACCGGACTCGGTGCGCTGGCGGATCTTCACGCCGTCGCCGGCCGTCTCAACCGAGAGGACTTCGAGCAGGCAGGGCCAGCCGAGCGCGCCCGCGAGGAGCGGACCCATGACGCCGGCGCCCTCGTCCACCGAAGCGTCGCCGGTGAAGACGGCCTTGACGTCATCGACCCTCTTGACCAGCTCGGCGAGAGCCGCAGCGGTCTGCGTGTTCGACCAGTCCGCGGTCGCGTCGTCGGCCACCACGAGCGCGCGGTCGAGCCCCTTGGACAGGGCGTTCTTCTTGGCCAGCGACGAGGCGACGTCCGCCCCGCCCACGCACACGCCGACGACCTCGCCGGCGCCCTCGGCGGCGAGGCTCTTGGCGAGCTCCACCGCGACCGGGTCGTATTCGGACACCGCCTTCTTCACTCGCGCCCAATCGACGACGCCGTCGGAACTGACCTTCGCGTCCTGCGGATTACCCGCGTACTTGTATGCCACGATGATGGACATTTCCACTCCTTCTGTGATTTTCGGTAGTTGTCAGCACCCGCGAAGGTGCCTGTCTTGCTATTTGGTCTGTTGTCGGTTCTTGGTAAGGGTTAGACTGTCTGTACTTTTCCAACGACGGGAAGAAGGGAGTGACCTCGTTGTCGATAACGGCGCCTCAGGAAGAAGCGACGCTCTCTCTTCACGAGCGCGTCTACGACGCCGCCCTCCTGCTTTACGGCGAAACCGGCTGGAGCGGCTTTAATCTGACGAAGGTCGCCGAACGCGCACGCGTTGGGAAGTCCTCGCTGTACTCGCGCTGGCCTACCGCCGAAACCCTGTTGCTCACGGCGTTTCATCACGCCTATCCCCGCCGCCAGTTCACGGGGAAGACCCTGTACGACGTGCTCTTCGAGGAAATTGACGCGCGCATGCACGCCTACCTCGGCCGATACTCTGCCGCCATCCGCCGACTCATCGTCGAGGCGCCCACGGATGTACCCGTGGTCCAGCAAGCGTGCCGGTACGTCTGCACCGACCCGCTGGAGACCCTGCGCCAAGGCTTGTGGTACTACAAGAAGGCAGGCGAGATCCCGTCTGACGTGTCGATCGTGCGCTTGGTGGACGCCATCGAGGGTTCCGTGCTCCTGCGCTCCATCTGGCTTCCGCCCAACGATGTTGACTGCTTCCTGGAAAGGATTCCTGAGTACGCTCATGACCTGATCACTGACCTCCTTCCTCATCTTGACTTCGTGCCCCGGCCCGTCAGGTCGGCCGGCGAGCTTGGGGTGTATGACACCGGGTCGATGTCATACCAAATACGGATTTCGTAGCTTTTCTGTTCCCATCGTGGTTGGCTGCCCGTGCCCAGGGAGCACCCGGATGTCGTCGGGCAGGGTGCCCAGCTTCTTGAGCGACGTGAGCAGGTCGCGCCTGTTTGCCCGCGCGTACTGCGTGGAGCCGATCCCGTTGGAAAAGAGCGTGTCGCCCGTGTAGAGCACCTCGTTGTCGGCGTCGAGGAGGCAGATCGATCCTGGCGTGTGGCCCGGTGTGGCGATCACGTGGAGCCTGCCGCCCGACCAGCTGAAGATCGTCTCATCGTCCCACTCGGCCGTCACCTCCTCGACCGCGTAGTCCGAGCCCTCGTCGGCGAACCCGGACAGTCGGGGGTCAGCTGCGCCGACGGCGTCGTGCACGCCAATGTAGACGGGAGCCCCCGTGGCGGCGACCAATTCGTTGACTGCCCCGATGTGGTCGGAGTGGCAGTGCGTGAGGAGGATGGCCTCCAGCTTGCGCTCCCCCAGGGCGCGAAGGAGTACCTCGGGTTCAGCTCCCGGGTCGATCATGACGACGCCGGAGTCGGACTGCAACAGGTAGCAGTTCGCCTTCCACGAGCCCACCACCCGCACATCGATGCTGTACATTACCGTTCCTTCCACTCGCTCGAACCGGCCTCGGTCAGGGTGAGGCCGCGGGTCTCGGGCGCCCACGCGATCGAGACGATGAGGCCAATGAGCGAGATCAGCGCGCCGGCGACCATCATCGGGCCATTGCCGTAGGTGGACAGCAAGCCGGGCAGGACGAAGATCGAGATCACGGTAGAGATGCGTGAGAAGGCCATCGCCGTGCCCATCGCTGAAGCCCGAATTGAGGTCGGGAAGATCTCGTTCGGGTAGAGCCACTGCAGATTGCCGGGCCCGCCCGACGCCAAGGCGTAGATGCCGAAAACAATGATGACGAAGGCCATCGAGGTGGCGGGCACGACGCCCAGGATGGCGAGGGCGCCCGTCATGATGACGAAGGACCAGATGCACAGCGGGCGGCGGCCCCAGTACTCCGCGAGGAACATCGCAGGGATCGTTCCGAGCATGAAGAACGTGCCGATGACCAGCTCCCCGATGAGGGCAGCCCTGCCCTCGCCCAGACCGAAGGCGGCGATGATATCCGGGCCGTAGGTGTAGACCGCGAACATCGGGATGGCCTGGCACAGCCAAATGATCCCGACGAAGATCATGCGCTTGAAGTAGGGCCGGCGGAAGATCGCGGAGTAGGACGTATGCTCGGCCACCTCGTCCTCGATCACCACGTTCTGGCCGAAGGTTTCGCGTACGATCCTCGCCGCGTCCTCGTGGCGCCCCTTCGACATGAGCCACCGCGGCGATTCCGGGATCGACCAGCGGCCAAGAAGGATGACGACGCACGGGATGACCGACGAGCCGAGCATCCACCGCCAACCGTTGTCGATGTCAAGCAGGAAGTAGCCCACCAGGTACGAGGCGTTCGCGCCGAGGTACCACACGGCCGCGAGGAAACCCATCGTGATCGCCCGATACCTGCGCGGGGTGAATTCGGCGATGATGGACGTGGCAATGGGGTAATCCGCGCCAACGGCCACGCCGATAAGGAAACGCAAAAGGACCACCATGAGTGGGCCGCTCACGAACATGCACAGGACCGAGAGCACCGCAATGGACATCACGTCGATGATGAACATCCGCTTTCGGCCAATGAGGTCCGTCAAGTAACCACCGAAGATGGCGCCAAAGAAAAGACCAACGAGGGCGGCAACGCCGATCATTCCCTTCCAGGTATCGTCAATACCCAGGTCGGGAACCATCTTGAGCAAGGCCACGCCGATGATCGCGTGGACGTAGCCCTCCAGGAACGGGCCACCGGCAGAAAACGCGGTGAGCCGCACGAGGAATGGCGACATCCCGATATCGTCGAGGCTGACTTTTTGCTCGTTGTTCACGGTTACTCCTTTCTTTGGCTCGACCCACTCATGGGATCCAACGCGTTCTACCCTTCGAATTCGATGATTCCCCAGTTCAGGTGCGGCTTCGCGCCCGTCTCTTCGACGTCGACGTCGACCAGGCGGAAGCGCAGTTCGCCGGGACCGACCTTCCACAGCTGGGTCTTCAGCGTGGTGCCCGGGTGGACGGGCGAGGTGATGCGGGTCTTGAAACGCTTGATGCGCTCCGGTTCGCCCGGCATGAACTCGTTGATCGCGTGGCGCATGACAATGCCCGCATACGAGATCGCGTGGAGGATCGGGCGCGGTTCGCCGTTGGCTGCCGCGTAATCCCAGTCGATATGCTGCGGGTGGTAGTCACCCGACAGGCGGTAGATCAGCGCCTGGTTCTCAGGAATGCGCTCGGCCACCTCGACATCCGGCTCGCGCTCGGGCATGTCAACGATGTCCTTCGGCGCGGCCGGGCCGCCCCAGCCGCCGTCGTAAATGAGGCAGTCCCAGGACTCGTTCGTGAACAGGAGGTTGCCGTCCGAATCGTAGGTGTCGCCGATATGCTGGGCGAGCAGGCCCCGCCCCTCACCGCGGTCGTAGAGTCCTTCGAGCTTGACCTTGGTCTGCACGGTGTCGGCCATCTTCGTGATCGGCTGGTGGAAGCGGATGTCGAACCCCCAGTGCAGGGAGCCGGCGTAGTTATAGCCGTAGTCGATGGTCCGGGTCACTTCCGAATCAACAATGAGCATGGCTCCAAACATCGGCAGGACCTTGAGCTGCGGGTTGCGCTCGTCCTTCTCGTTGAGGTACTCCAGGCCATCGCGGCCGTCAATTCCCGCACCGCAACCCAGGGCAAATAGCTCAAGATCACGGAAGGTGTATTCGCGGATGAACGGACCAAAGGTCTGTCCAACCATCTCGGTCTTGATCGTCATTGTTCAATTCCTTTCACTGTATCTACTTGAGTTCTGACTTGAGGACTTTTCCGTACGTGCCGCGCGGAAGGGCGTCGAGGAAGGTGATAACGGTGGGGATCTTGAAGTAGGCCAAATAGCTCCGGCAAAACTCGGTGAGGTCATCGACGTCGATCCTGGCCCCGGGCTCGGCGACAATCGCGGCCTTGACGGCCTGATCCCTAATCGAGTCCTCGACGCCGACCACCGCCACCTCAGCGATTCCCGGGTAACGGGCGAGGACCGATTCGACCTCGGCGCACGAGATGTTCTCCCCCGAGCGCTTGATGATGTCGGTGTGACGGTCGGTGAAGTAGATCCACCCCTCCTCATCGACGTAACCGAAATCGCCGGTGCGCAGCCAGCCGTCCACGAGGGTCTGCGCCGTGAGCTCGGGCTTCTTCCAGTAGCCCGCCATGAGCGACACGCCGGGCACCCCCTGGATCTGGATCTCGCCCACCTGGCCGGGCCCGAGCTCGCCGTCGTCACCCATGATCCGCGCGTTGTAGCCGGGGCCGACACGGCCGATCGATGGCCAGTTGCGGGGCCCGGTGGGATAGTCCGTCACCACCCCCACCAGGTCCTCGGTCGAGCCGTAGTTGTTGAGCAGGCGCACGTTGAAGCGAGCTTCGAAACGCTCCTTGTCCGCGGCTGACATGGGCAGGAAGTAGTGGACCTCCCGCACGTCGTGCTCGGTCTCACCCGGGCTCACCGGCTGAGCCATCATGGTCTTCGCCATCATGGCCATGGCCTGCACGAGGGTCCCGCCATGCTTGCGCACCTGCGTCCAGAAGCGCCTGGCCGAGTATCGGCGCAGCAGGACCAGCGTGGCACCCGCCGTCACAACAGGTGCCAGCGCGCTGAGCTGCATGTTGACGTGGCTTGCCGCCATCGTCGTCACGTACCTGTCGGTTTCGCGCATCTGGAGTTGCCAGTTGACGTAGTACCCCGAGAAGACGAAGTTCTGCTCGGTGATCATCACGCCCTTCGGCGCCGACGTCGTCCCTGACGTGTAGAGGATCTCCATGATCGGCATCGGTTCAACGCGCCGAGCGGGAGCGGTGATGGCCTGGGTCTGCTTGAGCTGTGTGAAGCACACATCGACACAGTCTCCCCCAACCACGATCGTGTCGAGCCCCTCGCCGTAAGCCGGGTCGAAATCCAAGAAGCACTGCTCGATCACGAGCGTGTGCGCATCGCAATCGGCCATGATCGTCCTGGCTTCTTCCACGGTGTACTCCGGGTGGATCGGCACGTAGATCGCGCCGATCCGGCACAGTGCGAAGATGCACTCGATGAGCTCGGGGCAGTTGTTGAGCTGGACGGCAACCGCGTCACCGGCCCCGATTCCCCGGGACAAGAACAGATTGGAGGTGCGGTTGATCTCCTCGTCGAACTCCCGGTAGGTCCAGGTCCGCACGGTATCGCACGCGTGGTCTTCGTAGACGAGAAACTCCGCCTGCGGCCGCAACCGCACCTGGCTGTCCCAGATGTCAAACAACGTCAGCCCCTGCGCTTGAGTAATCACCTCACACCTCCAATCTGTTCATCGTGTCCGCGCTCGCTAGTTGGCGAACTTGACCTTGCCCGACTTCGCGAACCGCTCGATGTCCTCCTCGGAGAAGCCGGCCCGCTCGAGGACGTCTCGCGTGTCCCCGCCGAGCGGGGGCATCGGCCGCCAGAATCCGCCAGGATTACGCGCAAACTTCGGCACGGTGTTCAAGCCGCGCACCTTCACGCCATCCGCGTTCTCCCACTCGATGAAGTTCTCACGCTTGGCCACATGGTCTTCCGCGAGGATGTCTTCGAACTCCATCACCACCTGGGCGGCGATGCGGTGGGCGGAAAAGTCGCGCTCGACGTCGTAGCGCTTTTGAGTCTTGAGGTACTCGGTGAGGCGCTCCTGGATGAGATCCGCCTTCGGCCCGTCAAGCCACAGCGCGGAGGTATCCTCCGGGTACTCCTCGGTTCCCCACAGCTCGCCCAGGCCGATGGTCTCGAGCAGGTACTTGTTCTGGTCGACTCCGTAGCAGCACAGTCCGAGGAACCCGTCCTCGCACTCGTAGATGCCAATCGCGCACAGATTCTGATGGCGGCCACCCGGGCGCGGGTACTTCACGCCGTCGTTGAGGTAATCCATCATGTAGTAGGTACCCACGCGCAGCGCCGTCTCATACATGGCAAGATCGATCGATTCGCCCTGGCCCGTGATCTGGGCCTTGTGCAAGGCCGCGAGCGCGGAGGAGACCACCATGAGCGAGTTGACGTAGTCGGCAGTGTACGGGTGGAGGTTGGTGGGCAGCTCGGGAGTGCCGTTTTGGGCGACGAGGCCCGCGTAGGCGGCGACCGTCAGGTCGTAGGCCGCGGCGTTGACCTTCTGCTCATCACCCCAGTGCCCGAAGCCGGACACGTGAACGATGACGAGCTTGGGGTTGATCTCCCACAGCCACTCGTCGGTGATCCCCTTGCGCGCCCACGCGGGGCCCTTGGAGGATTCGATGAAGATGTCGGCGTCCTTGACGAGCCTGGCGATGATCTCCTTGCCTTCATCGGAGAAGGGGTGGAGGGAAATCGAGCGCTGGTTGCGACGTTCCATCTCCTTGACCCACTTCGTGTCGCGCACGGAATCACCGGTCCAGATGTTCTCCATCCAGGTGACGTCTGCTCCCCACTCGGCCATGATCTCGGCGGCGGACGGGGCTGCGATTTCCACGGCGGAGTACAGGACCTTGACGTCGTCAAGTACTCCGAACGAGGGCTTCACGGTTTCCATGATGACTTCCTTCCTCGGTCCTTTAGCGGTATTCCTTGAGAGCGGCGCGGCCGGCGGCGAGGATCATCATCTCGTCCGTGCCACCCGACACGCGGTCCACGCGGATGTCGCGGTAGAAACGCTGGACGCGGTGCTCGCCGGTGATGCCAACTCCGGACAGGATCTGCAGCGCCTGGTCGATGACCATCGAAGAGGCCTGCGAGCAGTAGTACTTGGCCATCGAGCAGTCACCCCGGCCGAGGCGGCCGTTGTCGTGCTTCCACGCGATTTCGTAGAGCATGTTGCGCATGTTGGTGATGGCGATCATCATGTCGGCCATCTTCAGCTGGATGAGCTGGGTGCGCCCGATGGCTTCCTTGCCCTGGATGCGCTGGTTGGCGTACTTGGCCGCGTCTTCGAATGCGCAGTAGGCCTGGCCGTAGTTGGTCAGGGCCACGAGGAAACGCTCGAGATCGAAGTCCTGGACGCCGCGCTTAAACGCGCCGCCCTCGGTGCCGAAGAAGTCGGACTCGTCGAGCTCGACGTCGTCGAAGTAGACCTCGGCGAGCGAGTCCATGCGCAGGCCGAGCTTCTTGAGCGGCTCGCGCGTAATCCCGGCCTTCGTCATGTCGACGAAGAACTCCGAGTAGACGGACATGTCCTCTGCGTTGCGCGCCATGACCACCAGGTAGGGAACCTTCATGCCGGAGGTCTGGAAGGTCTTGTGACCGTTGAGGTAGATCTTGCCGTCCCGGCGCGTGTAGGTGGTCCGCATGTCGTCCCAGTTCGAACCCGCGCTCGGCTCGGTCATGGCGTAGTTCAGCATCTGCTTGCCAGAGCCGAGGAACTCGAACATGGTGGCCTTCTGTTCCTCACTGCCCTCGCGGATGATCGTGCCCCAGCCCGGCAGCTGGTAGAGCACGTACGTGGGGCCGCCCATGCGCCCGAGCGCCTCGTAGACCGCGGTCAGCTCCTGCCAGCCGAGCCCAAGCCCCTCGTACTCCTCGGGCAGGAGGATGCGATCGAAGCCGAGTTCGCACAGGGCCTCAACCCACTCCTGCGGGTATTCCTTGTTCTCGTCACACTCATTGAAGTACGTCTCCCATGCGCGCGACTCCATGAGCTCGACGAACGTGTCGGCCATCAGTTGCTGTTCTTCTGTCAATGAGAAATCCATTGTTCCTACTTTCCAGTTGGGTGGGTTGGTGAAGGGATCGATGTAAAGAATGTGCCGCCATGCGCCATCACCTGGCGTGCCGCATCTAGCATTCGCCCGTGGTGGAGGAATGCGTGGATCACTCCGGGCACGACCTCGAGTTCGTGGCTCACGCCCTGCGTCTCGTAGATCTTTGCCAGCAACCGCGAGTCGTCGAGGAGCGGATCGAGCTCCGCTGCGCAGATGTAAGCCGGCGGAAGGCCTTCGAGGTCGGCGTTGAAGATGTTGAGGTAGGGCGAATCGAGGTCGGCCTCGCGCGTGATGTACAGCTGCTTGTACATGGAGAAGTCCTCCGGCGTCAGGCCGTCCCACACGCCTCCGTAGAGGCGGATGGACACGCTATCCTTCAGCCCGAACCAGCCGTAGTACAGCAGGAAGCAGCGCACGCCGCCGGCGTCGTTCATCACGTCGCGCAGGTAGAGGTAGGTCGCAATCGACATGTTCGCCCCGCCGGAATCGCCAGCGAAGGAGATGTCTCCGCTATCGAGGTCCCATGTCTTGGCGTGAGAGCGCACGTATTGGACCACCTGCGCGCATTCCTCGATGGCCTGCGGGAACTTGGCTTCCGGGGAGAGCGTGTAGTCGATCGCGACGACGGCCGCGCCCGCTTCGTCGGCGATGTTGCGGCAAATGCGATCGTGGGTGTCGAGGTTGCCGAGGGCGAATCCGCCTCCGTGGATGTAGAAGATGATGGGGAGCGTGCCGTCAGTGGGCCGGTAGATGCGCACCCCAACCTCGCCGTGCGACGTGGGGATGCCAGCATCCTCGGTCGAGGCCATCGCGGGCCCACCCTCGTTCCAGAACCGGCGTTCCGTGAGGTACCCTTCCCGCATCTGCGCGAGGGTTTGGCCGGGTGCGTACAGGCCAGCAGCAATCTGGTCCTGCTTGGCAATCGCCGCGCCCATCGCCTTGCTCCACAGAGCAGGCACATCGAGTCTTTTCATGACAATCTAGCCCTCGAGGTCCTCGCTGGCGTCCGCGACGACGCCCTCATCGACGCCGACCAGGTCAGCGGCTTCCTCCAGCGAAATACCCTGGGCCTCCGCGGCCGCTGTCAGCTGGGCGGCCTCAAGCTTCTTCTCGTTCTTCTTCACGTAGAAGTGGAGGAGGAAAGAGAACGCGGTGGCGAGAATCGCCGCACCGGCGAGGATCATGAAGATCTCCACGTAGGCATCGTTGCCCTTGTTATCGATGAGGGCTCCGAACCAAATGGAGGAGAACGTATCCGGGGCAAAGCCGATCACCGACAGGACGCCCGTCGCCGTACCGAAGATCGTGAGCGGGACCTTGCCCTCGGTCAGTGCCGAGGAAACGATGCCGAACACGCCGTTGGCAATGAAGCCGAGCAGGATTGCGATGATTGCGGCGACGACAGCCATCGCGGCTCCCGCCGGGAGGAAGGCGATCGTCACGAGGGCGATGACGGCGACCACCGAGCCCCAGCCAATAACGCGGGTCGGGCTACCCGCGCCCTTGGCAAGGAAGCCGAAGGCCGGGCCGGACAGGAGGGTGACGCCGTACTGGCGGACGATTGACACGAGCGAGACGATGCCGATCGAGGCACCCATAACCGAGGAGAGGTAGGGGGTGGTGTAGGTGACGCCCGTGTAGTAGAAGTACACGAAGAACATGATCGCCGCGGCCATCCACACCACGGGGCTCTTCAGCGCCATGCCCACCTCGGAGAGGTTGAATCCCTGAGAGCTGTCGGCAATCTCGCCTTCGAACTTGGGGATGAGGAAAGACAGAAGGCCGAGCACAAAGATGAGCACGCCCAGGAAGATGAGCATCCACCGCATCGAGTCCGTGGCACTGGCGATGTACTTGATAAACAGAAGGCAGATGAGGCCAACCGCTAGGCCAGCAGCGCCGTACAGGCCGTAGGAAATACCGATGTTCTTCGAGTACTCTTCTTCCTCCGAGATGAGGCGAACCAGCTTGAAGCGAATACCCCACCAGATGAGAATCGTCGAGATACCCATTCCCACGAAGACCATCATGAGCGTTCCCACCGACGGCAACGTGGCGTAGACGAAAGTCAGTGCCGCTGTCAGCATGAAGCCGACCCAGGACAGCGTGCGCACGCGCACCTTGTCCGCGATCACGCCCGAGGGGAAGTAGCAGATCAGCGCAGTGATCGCGTAAGCCGAGAGGAACTGGCCGAGCTGGGCATTTGTGACGTCAAGCGCCTCCATCAGCGGATCGTAGAAGACATTCTTGAGGTAGGCAGGGGTGTAGATGATCGAGCTACCCATGGAGACGAGGGTCAGGAGGAAGAACCGCCGCCCGCGGGACAAGTCCTGTGCTCGTACTTCGTTTTTCTTGTTCATTGTGTCAACTCTCTAGGCGATGGAGCAGGTAATAATTCCGGCCAACTTCACTGTTGGTGGATGACGAATCACCGATTGACCTGTGTACCTACGACCCTACGGGAGCAAAAATGTGATTAACGGCCCAAAGCTCCCAGGATTACGGACGGAACCCGTCCACCCCTAGAAACTCCTGCAATAAAGCCAAATTGGAGGCGTTCAAGACTTGGCGCAAAGCCAGGAGGCAGGATTTGACAAACACGCGTGTGGCCCCGAATCCGTTGCGGATTCGGGGCCACACGCGAGTAAGAAATACTCGCCCTAGAGTAAGTGTTCGGGCACCAGCTCTGCCGGGGAGACGTCGTCCGGAAGCGGGCGCAACACGCGTGCCGGGGTGCCCACCGCGATAACGTTGGCCGGCAGGTCCTTCGTGACCACCGCGCCGGCGCCCACCACCGTGTTGTCCCCGATCGTCACGCCGGGCAGGACGATGACGCCGGCGCCGAGCCACACGTTGTCGCCGATCGTGATCGGCCGGCCCGACTCCCAGCCCTCCCGCCGTGGGGTGGGCTCGAGCGGGTGCTCGGCGGTGATGAACTGGACCCGCGTGGCGATCTGGCAGTTCTTGCCGATCACAATATCGGCCACGTCCAGGAAGACGCAGTCGAAGTTGATGAACGCGCCCTCCCCGATGTGGGTGTGGGCGCCATAGTCGCAGTGGACGGGGGTGCGGATGGCGGCGCCGTCGCCGAACGTGCCGAAGAGCTGGCGGGCCAGGTCCGCGATCGCCTCCATGTCGCCGGTGGGCAGGGCGTTGATTTCGTCTTGAAGGCGCATCGAGCGCTCGAAGGCGACGTCGAAGGCGTGGCCCTCCACGCGGTAGAGCTGGCTGGCGCGCATGCGCTCAAACTGTTCCTCGGACCTGTCCACGTTCCCTCCGCTCTGCTGCGTGGCCCTGCCACGCCGATCGTCCTCACGCCCAGCCTACAGGCCCTCCCCCGGTAGGCAGGCATACGAAAACGGGCGACCCCGCAGGGCCGCCCATCTTCGGGTGTGGCTTACTTGATCAGGCCGAGAGCACGAACCGCGTCGAGCTCCTCCTGAGCAGCCTTGATGTTGCGCTCGATGCCCACGCGCGTGGCGTCGGAGATCTCCAGGCCGTCGACGATCTCCCACTCGCCGCCCTTGGAGATGGCCGGGAAACCGAAGATGAGGCCCTCGGGGACGCCGTAGTGCGAGCCGTCCGAGTAGACGCCCGGGGTGACCCAGTCGCCTTCCGGTGTGCCGTTGACCCAGTCAAAGACGTGGTCAATCGCGGCGGACGCGGCCGAGGCGGCCGAGGACGCGCCGCGGGCCTCGATGATGGCGGCGCCACGCTTGGCGACCGTGGGCACGAAGTACTCGTCCAGCCAGGCCTGGTCAACGAGCTCGAGGGCCGGCTTGCCATCGACCGTGGCCCAGGACACGTCCGGGTGCTGGTCGGCGGAGTGGTTGCCCCACACCGTCATGCGCTTGATGTCGGCCACGCGGGCGCCGGTCTTCTCAGCGAGCTGGGAGATCGCGCGGTTGTGGTCGAGGCGCATCATGGCGGTGAAGCGCTCCTTCGGCACGTCCGGGGCGTGCTGCATGGCGATCACGGCGTTGGTGTTGGCCGGGTTGCCCACCACGAGCACGCGGATGTCGTCAGCCGCGTTGTCGTTGATAGCCTTGCCCTGCGGGCCGAAGATGCCACCGTTCGCCTCGAGCAAATCCGCGCGTTCCATACCCTTGGTGCGCGGGCGGGCGCCGACCAGAAGGCCCACGGAGGCGCCGTCGAAAGCCTTGTTCGCGTCGTCGAAAATGTTGACGGACTCAAGCAGCGGGAACGCCGAATCGTTAAGCTCCATCGCGGTACCCTCAGCGGCCTTCAGGCCCTGCGGGATCTCGAGGAGGTTGAGGCGAACCGGCACGTCATTGCCGAGCAGCGCGCCCGACGCGATGCGGAAGAGCAGCGCGTAGCCGATGTTGCCAGCTGCGCCGGTGACGGTAACGGTAACTGGTGACTTTGCCATGTAGATAACTCCTTCATTGGATTCACGCGCCCGTGCGCGCACAGTCCCAATTCTACCCGCTGGCTTTCCCAAAATGCCGTCTTATGTCCCAAGCGAATCTAGGAGACAAGCTTGGATGCCGCGAGCAACATTGCCGGCATTGCCCGGTCCAGCTCCCACTCAATCGCCATCGGCTTCGAACCGCTGTGGCGCACGTAGCGCGCCCTCCCGAGGCACGTGTAGGGCTCGGTCCCGATCTCGCCCACCTTCGTCTCGCGCACGAACAGCACGACGTCGGTCCCCCGGCTTTCGTGGGTGATGTAGCGCTGGCCGGTGGGAGAGTTTTCGCCCGTGGTGGACTGCGACTCCCAGTGGAAGAGGTTGGGGGTGAGGGCGTAGTCGCGGTAGAGGGTGGTAGGCGAGTAGTCGGCCTCGGACTTGCGCAGCGTGACGAGCAAGATGTCCACCCCGAGGTGGCGCACGTACTTCACACCCTCGCGCACGTTGCCCGGCTTTTCTTCGTCCTGAGTCCCGACGCCGAAGCCCGCCAGTAGCTCCTCGCGCGTGTAGCGCCCGTGGCTGAGCACCGGCACGCCGGCGAGCCTGCCCGGAAGCGGGCGCGCCACGGTCCGCAGCGCGTCCTCGCGCACCTCAAGCACCTGCTCGAGCTCGGCGCGGAAGACGCCCGAGCGGACCGCCTCCCACAACTTGACGGCCATCTCGCCGGGGTCGCCCGTCGGCCACAGGGAGAAGTACAACATCGGCGCGTAGGCCGCCTTCTCCCCCAGGCCTGCCAGGCCCTCCTCCGCCTCCGCCGGCGTCTCCGCAAGCGCAAGCGCCGCGAGGATGCGCCGGTAGGCGGCGATGCGCGGGCGGTCGTTGACGTGGGTGAAGGCACGGATGCGGCGCAGCAAGTCGAGCTCGACCACGCTCGCCTCCCCGATCTCCTTTCCCCCGCCGAGCGCCAGGCCGGCCAGGGCTTGCCACGTGCGGGGAATCTTGCGCCCCCGCACAGTTGCCGTGGGGTTGCCCGCGTAGATGTCGGCAAGCGAGCGGTCGGCGTCGTGAAGGTAGGAACGCAAGGTGTAGGGGCGGACATCGCCGGCGTGAACGCGAATGTCAGCAACGAGCTGGGCAGCTCTGAGCTTGACCGTCTGCGTCAAGTTCTTCAGCACCTCGTCTTGCGTGACGCGGTCAAGCTCAATGTGGCAGCCGGCTGGGAGGAAGGGGAAGCCGGCCTCGACAGCGGTGCGCAGCTTGCGGCGGCCGAGGCCGGTGAGCGCGCGGAACTTGACGTCGAAGCGGAAGTCGGCGTGCTGGTGGCCCACGAAGTCAAGCACAGTGAGGACGGCTTTGGTGGGCGTGCGGCGCAGGCCGCGCCCGAGTTGCTGGAGGAAGATCGTGGCCGACTGGGTGGGGCGGGCCATGATGACCGTGTCGATGTCGGGGATGTCGAGGCCCTCGTTGAAGAGGTCGACCGTGAAAAGGGCCTTCACCTCCCCGGAGCGTAGCGCCGCGAGCCCCGCCTCGCGCTCTGCCCGGCTCGAGCCGCCATCAAGTGCCAGGGCCGGGATACCGGAAGCGGTGAAGTAATCCGCCATGAAGTGGGCGTGCTCCACGGTGACGCAGAATCCGAGCGCCTTCATCCGTCCCACGTCCGCCACGTACTGTCGCGTGTTTTCCACGATCTTGGCGGCGCGGGCGCGGTCGGCCAGGTAGAGCCGGGAGAGTTCCCCCTGATCGTACTGGCCACGCCTGAAGCTCAACCGGCGAAGGTCCGTGCCATCCGCAATCCCGAAGTAATGGAAGGGAACCAGCAGGTCGGCCTCGAGGGCATCCCACAGCCGCAGTTCGGAGGCGATGCGCCCGCCGAAAAACGCGTCCGCCACGCTCACCCCATCCCCACGCTCCGGGGTGGCCGTCAGACCAAGCAACTCCTTGGGGCGGAAATGGGACAGGACCTTGCGGTAGGAGGCGGCGTGCGCGTGGTGGAACTCGTCAATGACGACGACGTCGAAGCGCTCCGGCTCGAAAACACACAGATCCTGCAGAGACTGCACCGAGGCGAAGACGTGATCGCCGCGGGCGGGGCGCTGCCCGTCCACGAACATCTCGCCGAACGAGCCGTCTTTAAGCACGTCGCGATAGGTGCGCAGCGCCTGCTGGAGGATCTCCTTGCGGTGGGCGACGAAAAGCAGGCGGGGCAGGACGCGCCGGCCGTCGCCGTTCAGGCGCTCAATGAGCCGTGCGTAATCGAGCGCCGCCACCACGGTCTTACCCGTGCCCGTCGCGGCCACCAGCAGATTCGCGTGGCGCCCGCCCTCGCGCTCAGCCTCCAGGTCCTCGAGCATGAGCTGCTGGTGCGGGTAGGGGCGCACGGTCAAAGCCGTGACGGTCGACGTCGTGCCCGGGCCGGGCAGCCCGCGCGCGTCACGCAGGGCCTCGTCGAGGCGCGCGGAGTCGGTGGCCGGGTCGTAGGGCTGGTAGTCGGGCGAGGACCAGTACGTCTCAAATGTCGCCGCGAACTTGGCGAGCACGTGCGGGGTGGCCACCTGCGAGACGCGGACGTTCCACTCCACGCCGTCCGTCATCGCGCTACGCGAGAGGTTGGACGAGCCGATGTAAGCCGTGGAATAGCCGGAGTTGCGGTGGAAGATCCAGGCCTTGGCGTGCAGCTTCGTGGAGGCAGAGAAGTAGTTAACCCGCACCTGGGCGCCAAGCCCGGCGAGCGCGTCGAGGGCCTTGCGGTCGGTGGCGCCGATGTAGGTGGTAGTGAGCACCCGGATGGGGACGCCGCGGCGGGCGAGGGGCTCCAGACCGGGAAGGAGCGTGCGCACGCCCGTCCACTTGATGAACGAACCAAGGAGGTCGATGCGGTCGGCCGAGCCCATCTCCTTGACGAGCTCCGCAGCCAGGCCCGGGTCCTGCGGGCCGTTCGTCAACAGGGCGACGTCGGCCAGTGGGATCTCCGGGCGCCCGGGTGCCTGATCGAAGCCGGCCGGCCACAGGGATAGGAGCTGGTCTGGTGAGGGCTCCTTTTTCGGGTCCACCTCGGGTCTTTCCTGCAGTGCGCTGCCGTCCGGGAGGAGCGCGAGGAGACGATTGGCAAGCTCGAGGCGCTCGCGCCCCTTCGCTGCTTGGAGGGCTCTCTCGATCCGGGCCGCCAGGTGGGTGGCGAGGACGTGAGGGGCATCGGCGCTATCGACCTTGCCGCTGACCGCGCGCAAGTCCGAAGCCGCGAGCGCTTCGGCCAGTTCGGCGTCGATGAGCCGCTCGTAGAGCCCCGGCGTCAGGTGCGCGCCGACGCCGCCCGGCCCCGGCCAGTGATATCCAGCGGTGTTCGTCACTGGACCAGGTTAGCAGCCGGGCCCGCAATCGCGGGCCCGCGGGCGCAAGTCCCTGTTGAGTTCCGTTTTCGGCTTGCGGGGGGGGGGGAGACCTGCTTAGCTTATTCTGACGTTATTTCGCACTAATAGATCGGACAACCATGACTAGCACAATCGCCAACACGCAGCGCTCATGGATCGGTCAGTACAAGATTCTGACCGCTATCATCGCCCTTTTTGTTCTCGGCTTCACCGCGATCCTCACGGGGTGCTCGAGTGACTCTCCGGAGACCGCCCCCGCCACCACCGCGTCCGAAAAAACGGACAATCCTGCTAAGGACACCGCCGAGGCCGAAGAAGAGGAAACGAAGTCCGCCGAACCGGAGGAGACGACCACCCCCGAGGAGCCCGCTGCGACCATTGGCACGCCGGTCGAGGTCGGCGATTTTACCGTAACAATTGAAGGCATTGAGCCTGGCATTGCCGAAGTCGGTAACGAGTACTTTGGCGCCCAGGCCCAGGGGCAGTTCGTCATCGTGAGCGCGTCCATCCTCAACAACGGCAACAAAGCCGAGAGGTTCTTTACCGACTCTATGAAGCTCATCGACGAGCAGGGCCGCGAGCACTCCTACTCGAGCGAAGCTGCACTTCACATCGAAGGCTCGTGGGGTTTGGACGAGATCAATCCGGGCAACACGCTGTCCGGCAAGTTCGTCTTTGACATTCCGGCAGACAGCACCCCGACGAAGGTTCTCCTCGAAGCAGGCTTCCTTGGCAAGGACGTCGAGGTCGCACTCAGCTAAACGACGACGCGGCGACCAGTGCCTTCACCGCTGCGAAAGGGGCACGATCCCGCGGGTCCGAGCAAACGCTCAGCCGGGGACCGTGCCCTTTGGGTACATCACCCTCACCGGCTTAGGCAGATTAAAATATTTTGGACGATTCCGGGCCGATCTCCTCATATATGAAGATCGGCCCGGAATCGTCCAGTAAATTCAAATCCGCGGAACGCTCCGGTCCCGCGGCACGGCCCGAGCCGTGACAGACGCGACGGGTGGGCCGATTGTGGCTGGTGTGAAACAGTGACTGGTAGCCTGGCGCCTGCGCTTGCGACCTGAAGCGAAAGTGCCCGCCGGCGAGCCGGCGGGCACCCCGATCGGTGACGTTCTACTTTCGGTGCGCCCGGTAGTACTCGATGAGGCCGCGGGTCGAGGAATCCTCGGCAGCGATCGCCGCCTCGTCGCCCTCAACGGCGCTGGTCAGCTCCTTGGCCATCGCCTTGCCGAGCTCCACGCCCCACTGGTCGAAGGAGTCGATACCCCACACGATGCCCTGGACGAACGTGATGTGCTCGTACAGCGCGATGAGCTGGCCAAGCACTGACGGGGTCAGGGTCGGGGCCATAATCGACGCGGTGGGCTTGTTGCCCGGGAAGACCTTCGCGGTCACCAACTCCTCGGCTACGCCCTCCGCGCGGACCTCGTCGGCCGTCTTGCCGAAGGCGAGCGCCTTGGTCTGGCCAAAGAAGTTACCGAGGAAGAGCTCGTGCTGGTCGGCATCCCCGTCCTTGAAGTCGAAGGTGGGGTTGGCAAACGCAATGAAGTCCGCCGGGATGAGCTGCGTACCCTGGTGGATGAGCTGGTAGAAGGCGTGCTGGCCGTTCGTGCCCGGCTCACCCCAGAAGACCTCGCCCGTGGCCGACGTGACCGGCGTGCCGTCCCAGCGCACGCGCTTGCCGTTCGACTCCATCGTCAGCTGCTGGAGGTAGGCCGGGAAGCGGTGCAGGTACTGAGAGTAGGGCAGTACGGCGTGCGTGGGGGCGCCCACGAAGTTGACGTAGAAAACGTTGAGCAGGCCCATGAGCAACGGCACGTTCTGCTCGGCCGGGGCATCCGCAAAGTGGCGGTCCATCGCACGGAAGCCGGCCAGGAAGTCCTCGAAGTACTCCCGGCCCAGCGCGATCGCTAGCGACAGGCCCACGGCCGAGTCGACCGAGTAGCGCCCGCCCACCCAGTCCCAGAAGCCGAAGGCGTTGACCGGGTCAATCCCGAAGGCCTCCACCTTGTCCAGCGCCGTGGACACGGCCACGAAGTGCTTGGCCACGGCGCCGTCCGTCGGCGCCCCCTGCTCCTCGAGCGTGCCGAGCAGCCAGGAACGCACCTGGCGGGCGTTGGTGAGCGTTTCGAGCGTCGTGAACGTCTTGGACGCGACGATCACCAGGGTCGTCTCCGGGTCGAGCCCCTTGAGGGTCTCCCCCACGTCCGTGGGGTCAATGTTCGAAATGAAGCGGCACTCCAGCCCGTCCTTCACGTACGGCTTGAGCGCCTCGTACGCCATGACCGGGCCCAGGTCCGAGCCGCCGATGCCGACGTTGACCACGGTCTCGATCCTCTTACCCGTGACGCCCGTCCACTCACCGCTACGCACCTTGTCCGCGAAGTCGAACACGCGCTCGAGGACCTCGTGGACGTCGTCGACGACGTTGCGCCCGTCCACATCTACCTCCTCACCCTTCTCGCGGCGCAGGGCGGTGTGCAGGACTGCGCGGTTCTCGGTGACGTTGATTCGCTCGCCACTGAGCATCGCGTCACGACGCTCGGCCAGGTTCACTTGGTCAGCCAGCTCCAGGAGCGCGGCCTTGACTTCATCGGTAAGGAAGGTCTTCGACAGGTCCACGTACAGATCCGCGGCCTGGAAAGTGAAATTCTTCGCACGGGTTTCATCCTTAAACCACGCGCGGAAATCGACGTTGAGGCCCGCCTCAAGGTCGGTCAGGCGAGCCCACGCGGGCGTCGCAGTTGCATCAATCGGCGCTGTCATAACTCTCCTCCTGAAAGCTAACAAGTGCCCCCCATTCTACCCAATCGCGCCGGGGCAAATATGACAGAATTGGGCGTGACGCAAATGTGAAGGAGATGTCGTGGATAGCAACACAAGCGCCTCGGAAGTGAAGATAGGAATCCTGACTTCGGGTGGTGATGCACAGGGCATGAACGCGACGGTTCGCGCCGTTGTTCGCACCGCGCTCCAGCTCGGCGCCACGCCCTACGCATTCCTCGAAGGCTGGCGCGGCCCCGTCGAGGGCGGGCATCTGATCAAGAAGATGGGGTGGTCGGACGTCTCCTCCACCATCAACAGGGGCGGCACCGCCATCGGCACCGCGCGCTGCGACGAGTTCCGCGAGCGCTCGGGCATGAAGAAGGCCGTGTACAACTTCGTGAAGAACGGTATCGACCGCCTGGTCATCATGGGTGGGGACGGCACGCTGACGGGCGCGGACGAGCTGCGCGAGCTCTGGCCCGAGCTGCTGGCTGAGCTCGTGGCCGAAGGGGCGGTGTCGGAAGAGGAGGGCCAGCGCCACGCGAAGCTGCTCATTTCCGGCGTCGTCGGCTCGATCGACAACGACCTGGTGGGGACCGACATGACCGTGGGCACCGACTCGGCCCTCACCCGCATCATCGAAGCGATCGACGCGATTGCGGCGACGGCGGCCTCCCACCAGCGCACGTTCATCATCGAGGTCATGGGCCGACGCTGCGGCTACCTCGCCCTCATGTCCGCCATCGCCGGCGGCTGCGACTACGTCTTCATCCCCGAGCTTCCCCCGGCCGACGGCTGGGAGGATGAGCTGGCGGAGAAGTTGCGCCTGGGCCGCGAGAACGGCCGGCGCGACTCGCTGATCGTCGTCGCCGAAGGAGCCTCCGACCGCGCCGGCAACAAGATCACAGCGGAGGACGTTCGCACCGCGATCAAGGATCGCATGGGCGAAGACCCACGCATCACTTCGCTCGGCCACGTCCAGCGCGGCGGCACTCCCTCGGCCTACGACCGCTGGATGCCCACCCTGCTCGGCTACACCGCAGCCTGGGACCTGGTCCACGCCACCCAGGAGACCGAACCCGTCATCATCGGCACCCGGCGCAACAAGATCGTCCGTCTGCCCATGATGCAGGCGATCCAGAACACGCGCGCCGTCAAGGAACATCTCTCATCTGGCGACTGGGACGCCGCCGTGACCTCGCGCGGCAACCACTACCAGGAGATGATCGACCTCTTTGCCACACTCTCCTCTCCCGTGGCCCCCGAGCGCCCGGAGGGTTCCAAGCGCATCGGCATCCTCCACGCCGGCGGCCTCGCGCCCGGCATGAACCCGGCGGCGCGCGCCGCCGTGAAGTTCGGCATCGACCGCGGCTACACCATGCTCGGCATCGAGGGCGGCTTCCCGGGCCTCGTGGACGGCAGGATTCGTGAGCTCAAGTGGCACGACGTCGAAGGGTGGGCCGAGGACGGCGGCGCCGAGCTTGGCACCCGGCGCACGATCCCCGACGTCGACCAGTACTACGCCCTCGGCCGCGCGATCGAGAACGCGCAGCTGGACGGCCTGATCGTCATCGGCGGTTTCAAGGGCTACAAGATGGTCTACGAGATGCACAAGGAATCCTCACGATACCCGGCGTTCAAGATCCCGATTGTGCTGGTGCCCGCATCGATCGACAATAATTTGCCCGGCTCTGAATTCTCGATCGGCACCGACACGGCGCTGAACTGGAACACGGAGACGATCGACCGCATCCGCCAGTCCGCCTCCGCCTCCCGGCGCTGCTTCGTGGTGGAGACAATGGGCCGCAAGTGCGGCTACCTCGCCCTCATGTCCGCGCTCACGACGGGCGCCGAGCAGGTCTACCTCTACGAGGACGGGATCACGCTCAGCCAACTCGCCGCCGACACGCAGAAGATGATCCGCTCCTTCGAGGCCGGCCGCCAGCTCTACTTGGTGGTGCGCAACGAGGACGCTTCGGAGTACTACAACGCCGACGTCCTGGCCAACATCTTCGAAGAAGAGGGCGGGGACCTGTTCGACGTGCGCTCGCTCCTCATTGGCCACGCCCAGCAGGGCGGCAACCCCTCACCGTTCGACCGCACGCTCGCAGTTCGTCTGGTCAACACTGCGATGACCGTGCTAGATCGGGAGCTTGCCGGCAAGGGCGGCTCCTACCATGTAGGCATGGTGGACGGGCACATCGAAGCCCAGCCGGTGGCACACATGGACGAGCTCATCGACATGGAAGACCGCCTCCCCTTCGAGCCCTGGTGGCACCCGCTGAAGGAAGTCCTCTACGTCGTGTCCGATCCCACGGCCGATCTGGAGCTGGCCCAGTTGCCGATCGTCATCGACGGGGCGGAGTCCTAACGAGCGCGCCGCTGGTCCGGGCTTCGGCCTACAGGACCGGCGGCGTGTTTCCCCACGCGGCCAGCATGAACAGGGCCGCGGCGCACAGGCACAAGATGGTGGCGTCGTGTGCCTTGGACCGCACGCGCGGTACCGCTCCGTCCGGGAGCGTTACGCGGGCCACGGCGATCGCCACGCACGAGGCGCTGAGCGCATAAACCGCCCGCTGCACGTCGAGCAGGAAGCCAGTGGCGATGATCGCGCCCACCCATGCCACAAGGAGCACGTAGACGATGGCGGGCGGGAACTTACCGCCGGCGTACTTGTCCATGTCTCTCCCTTCGGCTCGCGTGACGATCATACTCTAGCCGCCGGGCGAGACGCGGACTCAGTGCGCGAAGTGACGCGTGCCCGTGAGGTACATCGTCACCCCGGCAGCCTTCGCCGCCGCGATGACCTCCTCGTCACGGATCGAGCCGCCGGGCTGGACCACGGCACGGACGCCGGCCTTGGCCAGCACCTCGAAGCCGTCGGCGAAGGGGAAGAACGCGTCCGACGCCGCCACCGCGCCACGCGCCCGCTCCCCGTCCCCGAGGGTGTTGGCGCGCTCGACGGCCAGCTTGCACGAGTCGACCCGGTTGACCTGGCCCATGCCCACGCCCACCGTCGCACCCTCGCGCGCCAGCAGGATCGCATTGGACTTCACGCAGCGCACTGAGCGCCAGGCGAACTCGAGGTCGGCCGCGGTTTTGGCGTCGGCGGGCTCTCCCGCCACAAGCTCCCAGCTGACGATCTGGTCGCGTTCACCTAGCGTGTCGCGCTCCTGGACCACCGCGCCGCCGCTGATCGGGCGGATATCCAGCCCGCCCTCGGTCGGCGCCACGCGCAGGATGCGCAGGTTCTTCTTGGTCTGGAGCAGGGCGAGGGCGTCGGGATCAAAGTCGGGCGCCGCCACCACCTCGGTGAAGATCGGCCCCAGCTGTTCCGCCATCGCGGCCGTCACCGGTCGATTCGCGGCCACCACGCCGCCGTAGGCCGAGAGCGGGTCGCAGGCGTGAGCGCGGGCGTGAGCGGCGGCGACGTCGCCGGCAATCGCCACACCGCACGGGTTAGCGTGCTTGACGATCGCCACAGCCGGCTCGGGGTGGTCGTAGGCGGCGCGCAGGGCGGCCTCGGTGTCCTGGTAGTTGTTGAAGCTCATCGGCTTGCCGCCCAGCTGGGTGGCGTGGGCGAGCCCGGCGCCGCTTGCGTCCTCGTAGAGCGCGGCGGCCTGGTGCGGGTTCTCGCCGTAGCGGAGGTCGGCGGCCTTGGTCCAGCGCGGGGCGAGCTCGGCGGGAAGGGCATTCGCCCCGGCCTGGCCGGCGAACCACGCCGCGATCGCCGAATCGTAGGCGGCGGTGTGGGCGAAGGCGACGGCCGCGAGCTCGCGCTTGAACTCGACCGTCAGCCCGCCGGCAGCAAGCTCCTCGGCTACGCGCGCGTACTGGGCCGGGTCGGTCACCACGGCCACGTCTCGATGATTCTTCGCGGCCGCGCGGATGAGAGCCGGCCCGCCGATGTCGATCTGCTCTACGCACTCCTCAGGCGCGGCGCCCGAGGCCACGGTCTGCACGAACGGGTACAGGTTCACGACCACGACGTCGATCGCCTCGATCCCCAGCTCCGCCATCACCTCGTCATCGGTGCCCCGGCGTGCGAGGATGCCGCCGTGGATGAAGGGGTTGAGGGTCTTGACCCGGCCGTCGAAAATCTCGGGGAAGCCGGTCACCTTCTCCACGGGCGTGACGGGCAGCCCGAGCTCCGCGATCACCTTCGCGGTTGAACCAGTGGAAATCAGGTCATATCCTGCCTGCTGCAATACCTGGGCGAACTGCGCAATGCCGCTCTTGTCCGAGACTGAAATCAGGGCGCGGGCCATGAAACCTCCTTGAGTCGATGGCTTCAGCCTATCGACGCCCCCTAGTCCCGCTCGGAGCCGTCCACTCCTAGAGCACTTTCTGTCTCACCTTCCGATACGGCGACGTCTGAGCTGGTCGGCGCGTCCTCGCCCTCAGTGGCGTTCGGCTCGGCTTCCGTCTGGGCGGGCTCGGCTTCACTGCCCTCGACGGCCGGTGGGTTTGCAGGCTCGTTGCGCTCTTCCGTGTTCGCGGCAACGCCGTCGTCGCCGGAAAGCTCGTCCTGCCCGGCACGCTCATCGTCCTCAGCCCGCTCGGCCGCGCGCTCCTCAGCGCGGTCCTTGACGGCCTGGCGGCGGTCGGATGCCCATTCGGCGGTCGCCTCGCTGCGGGCCCGCAGGAAGGTGAGTGTCTGGGGATGAACGAGCGCGCCCAGGAGGTAGGGCAGGCCGAGCACGAGCAGGGCCATGCCGAACATCACCGGCGGCACGGGGCCGGTCTGCGCCAGCCGCTCCGGGCCGATCGCGCCCGTACCCATCGCCGCGAGGGCCGCCACCACGAAGGCACCGATCAGCGCCGCGAGGGCCGAATCAAGCAAGGAAGCTGGGAGCGACTTCTTCTCCCGCCGCGTGACCAACGCCCCCACGATCAAGAAGATCGCCGCGAGGACGCCGAGCACCCACGGGTACCCATCCCCCACCGACGGCAGCGCACCCAGTAGCGGAATTGCCGGCAGCGGCGCCGACTCCACGCCCAGCACCGAAAAGTGCGTGCCCTGCCCCACGGAAAACCCCGGGCCGAGCAGCCACGCCAGCGCCCAAATAAACGCCGTGGGAAGGTAGGCCAGCTGGACGAGGAGAAGCCCGGCCGTGCCCACGGCGCCGGTCAGGTAGTAGCCGTGAATCTGGGTCATGCGCGACCAGCCGCCGACGAACGCGACCGCCACGGTCGCCGTCGTGAGCACCGCGAGCACGCCCAGGAACACGCCTGTGCGAGGAAGGGCCCGCGCGAGCCACGGCCAGACCAGAAGCTCATCGCGCCCGGCCCAGGCAGCCGTGACGCCACCCATGATCGCCCCGCCGATAATCGCCGGCCACCACACACCTTCGGGCCGGACGGCCACACCGATGAGCGCCACCACGGCCGCCTGCGCAATCGCCGCGGCAGCCACCTCGCCCCAACGCGCCACCAGCCGACGCCGAAATACCGCCACGCTCGCATAGACCATGATGAGCGTCATAAGCGTGGGCATGAGCGAGATCGCCACGCCCTGGATCTCAGTCTGGCCGCCGAGCGTGGTCATCCACCACCCGGTGCCCATGCGCGCCACGTCGTGCCACGTCGTCTCACCCAACGTGGGTGCCGAGGCCGTCAGCGTGTAAAACACCGTGGCGATCACGGCCATCGCCAGCCAGCCGAAGGCCAGCGGGGCGATCGCACCGCGGGCGACGGTCAGTTCGCGGGAAAGGTCAATGGTCTTCACCCTTCCATCGTTGCGCGAAGTTTCGGGGCGTGCGCCACGTGGGCCGGGCGTGTTGCCCACTTGGCCTACTCGGGCGAATGACAAGGCCAGCCCACACGCCGCAAGCCAGCGGCCGGCCGAGGCATCCGCCCCGGCCGGCCCCACGAAAAAGCTACGCGCTACTTCAGCAGCTCGCGCGCCAGGTTCGCCGTCTCCGTGGGGGTCTTACCCACCTTGACGCCTACGGCCTCAAGGGCCTCCTTCTTCGCCTGCGCAGTGCCCGCCGAGCCGGAGACGATCGCGCCCGCGTGGCCCATCGTCTTGCCCTCGGGGGCCGTGAAGCCGGCAACGTAGCCCACGACAGGCTTGGTCACGTGCTCCTTGATGTAGGCCGCCGCGCGCTCCTCGGCGTCGCCGCCGATCTCGCCAATCATCACGATCAGCTCGGTCTCCGGGTCCTCCTCGAAGGCCTTCAGCGCGTCGATGTGGGTGGTGCCGATGATCGGGTCGCCGCCGATGCCGATGCAGGTGCTGAAGCCGATGTCGGACAGCTCGTACATCATCTGGTAGGTCAGCGTGCCGGACTTCGACACCAGGCCGATCTTGCCCGGGCCCGTGATATCCGGGGGCGTGATGCCCACGTTCGACTGGCCCGGCGTGATGATGCCCGGGCAGTTCGGGCCGATGAGCTGCACGCCGCGCTCGTGGGCGTAGGTAAAGAACTCCGCGCTATCCTTCACGGCGATGCCCTCGGTGATGATGACAACCAGGCGCATGCCGGCGTCGACCGCCTCGATCACAGCCGCCTTGGCAAACGCCGGGGGCACGAAGATGACCGACACCTCGGCACCCGTGGCCTCCTTCGCCTCCGCCACCGTGCCGTAGACCGGGATGGAGACCGTGCCGGCCTGGCGCTCCTCGGCACCGTACCCGATCGGCGTGACCTCAAAGTCCACGGATGTGCCCGCCTTGCGCGGGTTCGTGCCGGCCACAATCTGGGTCCCCGCGCCGAGCATGCGGCGCGTGTGCTTCTGCCCCTCCGAGCCGGTCATGCCCTGGACGATAATCTTGTCTGACTTATCAAGAAAAATAGCCACGTTGCTCCCCTACTTCGCTGCCAGCTCGGCCGCCTTGACGGCGGCTCCATCCATCGTGTCCACTAAAGTCACCAGTGGGTGGTTCGCCTCGTTGAGGATCGCCCGGCCTTCCGCCACGTTGTTGCCATCGAGGCGCACAACGATCGGCTTGGTGGCCGCGTCCCCGAGGATCTCGAGCGCCTTGACGATGCCGGTGGCCACCTGGTCGCATGCCGTGATGCCACCGAAGACGTTGACGAACACCGACTTCACATCCGGGTCTCCGAGGATCACGTCCAGGCCGTTCGACATGACGGTGGCGTCCGCGCCGCCGCCGATGTCGAGGAAGTTCGCCGGGCCCACGCCGAACTTTTCGCCCGCGTAGGCGACGACGTCGAGCGTGGACATCACCAGGCCCGCGCCGTTGCCGATGATGCCCACCGAGCCGCCCTCGAGTTTGACGTAGTTGAGGCCGAGGGCCTTCGCCTTGGCCTCGAGCGGGTTCTCGGTCTGCTTGTCCACGAGCGCCTCGTGCTCGGGCTGGCGGAAGCGGGCGTTGTCATCCACGGTCACTTTGCCGTCAAGCGCGATGATTTGACCGTCCGTGGTCCTGACCAGAGGGTTGACCTCCACGAGCGTGGCGTCCTCGCCCGCGTAGACCTCGCCGAGTTTGACGATGACGTCGGCTACCGCCCCCTTGAGTTCCTCCGAGAAGCCGGCCGCGTCCACGATCTCACGCGCCTTGGCCGCATCCACACCAACGTTCGGGTTGACCGGGACCTTCGCGAGCGCCTCGGGGCGCTCCGCCGCGAGCTGCTCGATCTCCATGCCGCCCTCGACCGAGCACATGGCGAGGTAACGCCGCTCGGAGCGGTCGAGGAGGATGGAGAAGTAGTACTCCTCGGCAATGTCCGCGCCCGACGCGATGAGGACGCGGTGAACGGTGTGGCCCTTGATGTCCATGCCGAGGATCTCCTCGGCCTTCTCCCTGGCCTCTTCCGCGCTGCGCGCGAGCTTCACGCCGCCCGCCTTGCCGCGGCCGCCCGTCTTGACCTGTGCCTTGACGACCACCAGGTCGCCGTCCTTGAGCAGCTCCGTCGCCGCTTCAAATGCTTCATCCGATGTTGCCGCAACTCTGCCCGCCAACACGGGCACTCCGTGCTTGGCAAAAAGGTCGCGTGCCTGGTACTCGTAGAGATCCACGAAGTGTCCTTTCGCTTGGCGAACGTCCCCGATTGTCTCGACGCCGAGACATCTCTTTGAGCATAGCGAAATATCTTCTCCGCCGCTCACTATTTGGCGTACTTTCCTACTTCCCTAGCTCGGCGAGCGCGGCTCCCTTCCCGAGCGTCAGTTCCGCGGAAAACTTCTCTATGGATTCCTTCATGAGGTTGCCATAAAAATTCGCGCCCTCGATCGAGGTATGCGTGGCGTCCACCTGCAGCAGGTTCGGGTTCTCGGAGGCCGCCTTGTGCCAATCGACCAACATGACGTTGGGGTACTCCCCGGCCACCTCAGCCAGCGCCTCGTTCGAGGAGTCGATGAACGTGGAAGGCGAATACAGGTTGACTAACAGGACCATTCGGTCCGGGCCGAGCGCCTGGATGACGGCGCGCACCACGTCCGCATCCGACACGCCCGCGTTCGTGCCGTAGTGGAGGATGACGACGCGTCCGATCGAGCCGTCCGCGAGCCCCGCCTGCACCACCCCGAGCGCCTCGGACCACTTCAGGTTCGAGCGCGCCAGGAACGTGATGCCCGGCATCGCGTACTCCAGGCCCGTCTTCGAGGCCGCCACCATCGAGTCCCCAATCGCGGTAACTTCCGGCCACGTGGGCATCGAGGTGTCGAGCGTCGGCGAGAGCGAGGTTTCCGCAGGGTTGAGCGGGACGTCCGCCTGCGGCGTCATGCCCTCCCCAATCGTCGTGTCCTCATTTTGCTCGATCGTGAGCTGGGTCTGGCTCTTCGCCGGCGCGACCACCAGCCCCACACCCGTCGCCACGAGCGCGATCGCCACGACACCGGCGCCCACCTTCCCTGCTACCGTCTGCCACACCTCACCATAGGCCCATGCCAACGATGCACGGATGCCCCGCTTGCGCACCGGGGTCTCGAGGTAGCGGTAGGAGACCTCGCAGATCGCGGCGGTGAGGGCCACCGCGACCAAAGAACGTAGCAGGTAGGCCACCGACCCGAAGGCCACCGGGTAGGCAACCCCGACCATCACGAGGACCGGCCAGTGCCACAGGTACAGGCCGTAGGAGCGCGTGCCGATCCAGCGCGGCACGCGCCATTCGCCCATCATCGCCAGCACGGAGCCCGGAACGAGCATGGAGGCGATGAGCACCACCGTCAGTAGGGAGGCGAGGAGCATCCCGCCCACGTAGGCCCACGGCCCGGTGTCCGGCAAGATCAGCATGAAGACGAGGAGCAGGGCGAGGGCCGCCCACCCGTACCAGGCGGAGAACTGGCGCCAGTGGGCTCGCCCGAGCAGGCTCCCGTCCGCCCACAGGAACGCCAACCCGATGCCGATCGCGATCCCGAACAGGTGGGTGTGAGTGCCGTAGTAGACCGTGGTGGCGTTGGTGCCGTTGTAGAGCACCATCATGAGCCCGGCCGATCCGAGGGCCAACCCGGCCGCGAGGGCGACGCGCGACCGCCAGCCGGGCAGTAGCGCCAGGACCACCAGCATGAGCAGCGGCCAGAATAGGTAGAACTGTTCCTCTATCGCCAACGACCAGAAGTTTTTGAATAGGTTGGGCGTGGTCTGGTCGAAATAAGAGGAGCCGTGGGCAATCTCCAGCCAGTTCGTGGAGAAGGTCAGGGCGCCAAGCACCTGGCGCCGCACACCCACCAGCAGGTCCCTGTTGATCGCGAGCGCGACCGGCACCACCACGAGGATGAGGGCCACGAGCGCAGGGATGAGGCGCCGCAAGCGGCGCTGCCAGAAGGCTTTGAGGTTGATGTAGTTATTCTTCCGGTCCTCGCGCAGGAGCAGGGTGGTAATAAGGAAGCCGGATAGGACGAAGAACACGTCCACGCCCAGGAATCCGCCCCTGACCAAGCCGGGGAACAAGTGGTAGGCGATGACCGCCGTCACCGCCAGAGCGCGCACGCCGTCCAGGCCGGGAATGTAGCCGCCGTGGTCGGACATGGACGAGCCGAGGTCCGCGGCCGACGCCGGCCGCGGACCGCCGGAGGCGCGCCCGCGCCCAGCCCCTCGATCCGCACCCCGCCCGGTCCCCGGCGGCTCAGAGGCTTGCCTCGCATCGTGCGCGGGGCGAGGGGTATGCAATCCGTAACTCATGAGACCTTCTCCAGTGGTGCGAAGCGCAACATGAGGCGCTTGGTGGGCCCCGACTTGAACGTCACCTTCGCAATCGTGGACCTGCCCTTGCCCTCGAACGCGATGATCCTGCCGACCCCGAAGGACTTGTGGCGGACCGTGTCGCCCACGGCCAGCCCGCCCGTCTCAGGCACGTCGCTCGAGCTCGGCGCCTGACCGGAATCGGCCTGCCGGTCCGCCCCGCCAGCGCCAGCCGCGCCTGCCGAGCCAGCCGCGCCCGACGTCGTCGTGCCTCCGCCCTGCCCCACTCCGCTCTCCTGGCCGAACTTTCCGGGCACGAACGCGCGCCCGTCGCCGGCGCCGAAAGCCGGGGCGAAGTCGTCATCGAAAGAATCGGAGTAGCGCGAAGTGCGCCGCGAGCCGGACCAGCCATTCCCCCAGCCGGTACCGTGGCGCAAGGTCTGCATGGCCGATTCGTCCCGCCGCCACTCGATCACGCCCTCCGGGATCTCCTCCAAGAAGCGCGAGGCCGGTAGCTCCTGGGGCGCGCCCCACTGCGAGCGCGCCCCCGCGCGGGTGACGTACAGACGCTGGCGGGCGCGCGTGAACGCCACATAGGCCAGCCGACGCTCCTCCTCTAGCTCCTCGGGCGAGTTCATCGCGCGGATGTGCGGGAACGTGCCGTCCTCCATACCCGTGACAAACACGACCGGGAACTCCAGACCCTTAGCGGTGTGAACGGTCATGAGGATGACCTCCCCCTCGCCCCCGTCCTCATCCGGAATCTGGTCCGAGTCAGCCACAAGCGAGACCTGGTCGAGGAAATCGCCGAGCGTGCCGCCCTCATTGACCACGAGGAAATCGGAGGCCACGGAGTGGAACTCGGCCAGGTTCTCCACCCGCACCTCGTCCTGCGGGTCATTCGACTTCTGCAACGTCGCCAAATACCCGGAGCGGTCCATCACCTCATCGAGCACGTCCGCCGGCGCCGCACCCGCCTCCGCCTTCGCGCGGATCTCCTCGAGCATGAGCGCGAACTCCCGCATCGCGTTGATGGCCCGCGCCTGCAGGCCCTCCACGGGCGCGCGCCCAGCCTCGAGGGCGGAATCGGGGTGGGCGACGTCGGCAAGCGCCGCTCCGAACGAGATCCCAAAGCGGGCGGCGTGTGCCGCCACCGCGTCCTCCGCCTTCGCCCCCAACCCGCGCCGCGGCTCGTTGAGGATACGGCGGATCGAGACCGTATCATCCGGGTTGGCGATCGCGTGGAGGTAGGCGATCGCGTCCTTGATCTCCTTGCGCTCGTAGAACTTGGTGCCGCCCACCACCTTGTACGGGATACCCGAGCGGACGAACATTTCCTCCAGCGCCCGCGACTGAGCGTTCGTACGATAGAACACGGCCACCTGGCCGTAGGTGTAGCCCTTGCCGCGTAGCGAGTCGATCTCCTCCACGATGAAGGAGGCCTCATCCGACTCCGCGTCGGCCACGTAGCCCACAATCTTCTCCCCGCTACCCGAATCCGTCCACAGCCGCTTCGGCCGCCGCCCGGCATTGTTCGCGATCACCGCGTTCGCAGCCGACAGGATGTTCTGCGTGGAACGATAGTTCTGCTCGAGCAGGATCGAGGTGGCGTTCGGGAAGTCCTGCTCGAAGTCCTGAATATTGCGGATGGTGGCGCCACGGAAGGCGTAGATCGACTGGTCCGCGTCCCCCACCACGGTCAGCTCCCCGTGCGGATCGTCCCCCTCATCCCCCACAAGCACGCGGATCAGTTCGTACTGGGCCACATTCGTATCCTGGTATTCGTCCACCAGAATGTGGCGGAAGCGCCGCCGGTAGTACTCGGCAATCGCCGGGTTATCGCGCAACAGGTTGACCGTGAGCATGATGAGGTCATCGAAATCCACCGCGTTCGCCGCCGTGAGCCGACGCTGATAGCCGGCGTAAGCCTGGGCGAGGACCCGCTCGTCCCGGTTCAGGTTGCGCCGCTCGAATTCCCACGCCGTGACCATCTCATTCTTCAAGTCCGACACCTGGCGCAGTAGCTTCTTCGCCGGGAACTGCTTCGTGTCAATGTTCTCCTCGCGCGCCACCATGGTCATCAGCCGGTTCGAATCCGCCGCGTCGTAAATCGTGAACGTGGAGCGCATCCCCAGCGCCTCGTGCTCCGCGCGCAAAATCCGCACGCACGCCGAATGGAAGGTGGAGATCCACATCCGCGTGGCCGACGGGCCGATCATCGCCTCCAGACGCTCGCGCATCTCCTTCGCCGCCTTGTTCGTGAACGTGATCGCGAGGATCTCCCACGGACGCACCTTCCCCGACGAAATCAAGTGCGAGATGCGGGTGGTGAGCACCCGCGTCTTGCCCGAGCCCGCACCTGCCACCACGAGCAAGTGCCCGCCCTCATGCACCACCGCTTCGCGTTGCTGGGTGTTCAGCCCCGCGAGTAGCGGATCCTCGGTAGTAGGGGCGATCAGCCCGGGAGGCGCGGCTACCGGACGGCGGACATCATTGGCTTCCTGCGCTGCCGCGACACGGGCTCGCAGGCGCTCCATAGCGTTTTGATAAGCATCAGACATAACGACTTCAGCTTAATTGACCCCTCCGACAAACTTGTCAGGCGCCCCGTGCGCCGCGGATTTCTGCGCAAATCCCGGGCTTGTGCGCGAAGTGTGCCACGGCGTCGTTCACGACGCCGTGGCACGCCCCGCTGGGTGCACGATCCGACCGACCGCGCGCCCACTCGCCCTAGCTCAGGTCAACCATGCGGCCCCAGCCGTGGCCGACCTCGGTGGCTGGCCCCCAATAGCCCGTGCCCGTGTTCTTGTAGAAGAACAGCTTGCCGTCGTCACGGACGCCGATCAGATCATTCAGACCGTTGCCGTCCCTGTCGCCGGGAACCGTGACGTTGACAAACGGCTCCCAGCCACCGCCAATCTGGCCCGCGCTTACCAGCGCCCCGCCGAACGTGCCGGCGTAGGCGAACATCTTGCCATCCGAACGGATCGCCACCACGTCCGAGTTCGCATCGCCGGTTAACTGCCCCGTGCCCACGATCACGGTCATATCCGACCAGCCGTGGCCGATCTTCGTGCCGTTCGACAGGCCCGCGCCGCTGATCTGGTAGCGGTACAGGTCGCCCGTGGCCTTCTGCCGCGCGATCACGTAGTTCGTGGACGAATTGCCGAGCTTGCCGGCGAAGGACACGTTGTCCATCGACGTCCACCCGTGGCCCACCTGGGCACCCTTCGACAGGAACCCGTTGCCGGTCGAGTAGTAGTAGAAGGCGTCGCCGTCGGCGGTGATGGCGAGCAGGTCGGCCCGCCTATCGCCGTTGACGTCCGGGATCGCGGTGATCTCCGCCAGGTCCACGTCCGGGCAGTGCACCACGCCCTGGTGCACCATCCCCGCCCCGCGGCTGGCGTAGAAGTGGATCGCGCCGTCGTCGGACAGCGACCACATGTCCGCCAGGAGGTCGCCGGTGGCCTCACCCAGCAGGTTCGTGGCGCGCGCCGGCCGAACCGGCCCCGCCATCGCCTCGCACTGCGGCGGGGTGGGGTTCTCCGGCTCCTCCGGATCCACCGGACCGCCGGGGTTCTCCGGATCCTCCGCGACCACCAGGGTCACCTGCGCGCTCACGGCCTTGTCCGTATCCCCGCCCACGACCATCGTGATCACGCCACCGTGCGTGCCCGCGGGGAGGGCGGCCGCCGCGTCGTCGGGCAGGGCGAACTCCCACAGGCCCGCCTGCGCGCGGTTGTTGTTGTTCGCATCGTTCGCCGGCAGGTACGGCCGCATCGACGTTGCCGTCAGCGCCATCGGCTCAAGCCCGTCGAACGTGACGGTCGCGCTCACGCCGTCGGCCGGCGTCGCGGGCGAGTACCCGTAGCCGACGACGCCGTCGGGCACGGCCACCGCACGCACCAACGGCTGGTGGTTGATCCCGTAGGCGTAGAAGTCGGCGCCCTGAACCGTCAGCGCCGGCATGGTGTCCGCGAGCCGCGTGCGCAGGTTGTTGATCCGGCCCGTGCGCAGGTTCTGCGGGGTCCACCCGACCTCGGCCGCCGCCATTGCGCGCGGGAACGCCGGGAAGAAGAAGTCCTGGATCGAGCGCACGTGCTCGTTCCACATCGCGCCCTCGATGCCGAGAAGCTGGCCGGGCTGCAGGCCCATGTCCGCCTCGGGATCGTAGTTGTAGAACTGCTCCAGGCCACACGCGCCGCCGCACGCCCAGGTCGCGCCCCAGATCCCCGGGCCGGCCTTCTGCGGGAAGTACAGGTTGGAGGCGTGCGAGAAAATGGCCTTGCCGCCGGACGCGGTGAGCCCCGCGGCGAAGCTCGCCTTGGCGCCGTTCCACAGCTGCATAACGTCACCCTGCTGCGGCACGTTGCCGTTCGGCGCCCACTCGTTCCACCCGATCGGAGTGACGTCGAACTCGCGAACCATCGCTGAGGCCTCGCGCAGGAATTCAACCGCGGCACCCGGGTTGGCCTGGTCCATCTTGTGCGTCTCGTCGCCGCCGATGTGGAAGTACTCGCCGCCAACAATCCCTTGCACCTGACCCACCACGTGGCGCAGGAACTGCCACGTGTACTCCGAGTTCGGGTCGAGGTAGGACTCGCCCACGTCCGAGGTGTTCTGCGGCGGCGCCGTCACGTACTGGGACGGGTCGGTGATCGGCTGGCCGTCGTCGCCCACCGTGCCGTCGTGCGACGAACCGGGCGTGTTCAGCTGCGGGATCGCCTGGAGGATGCCCTGGCTGTGGCCGGGCATGTCCACCTCGGGCACGATCGCGATGTGCCGATCCGCCGCGTAGGCCACGATGTCACGCAGGTCGTTCTGCGTGTAGAAGCCGGTCACGCCGGGCTTCGAGTTCCGGTCGGTCGGCCCCATCGCCGTCTGGCCGCCGACGGCCGTCAGGCGGGTGTAATCGATGGTATCGCCGTCCTCGCGTCCATCATTCGTGATCTCGATGCGCCAGCCCTGGTCGTCCGTCAAGTGCAAGTGCAGGTAGGAGAACTTGTACATCGACATGACGTCGATGGCCTGCTTGACCTCGTCGACCGTGTAGAACGAGCGTGCCGGGTCGAGCATGATGCCGCGGTAGGCGAAGCGCGGGGAGTCCTCGATCGCCACGCTGGGCACCTGCCACGGGCCGGCCATCGGGGTGGTCATCAGCGCCCACGGACCCAGCAGTTGCAGCATCGTGCGGCCGCCGTTAAAGGCGCCGTGCGTGGTCGAGGCTGTGATCGTGGCGGCCTGGGCCGTCGTCTTGAGCGTGTAGCCCTCCTCGCCCAGACCCTCGGCGGTGTCAAACATGATGTCCGCGGCCGGGTCTACCGACTCGGCGACCACCGGCAAGTCAAAGCCCGTGGAGGCGCGCAGGATCTGCGCCACCTTCTCCGCCTCGGCCTGCATGTCCGCCGCGGCCACGATGTCAGAGGTGGAGGTCAGCTCGAAGGTTCCCGCGTCCGCGGCCTCGTAGCTAGCCGGCAACGGGACGAGCGCCGGAAGTTGCTCCGACTCGCCGACCGTGCCCAGCACCTCGATCTCCCAGATGCTGACGGGCCACTCGCTACGGTGACCGAGGGTGGTCATGCGCAGGTAGCGGCTGGTGACGTTGAGCTCGCTCGAGACCTTGTCCTGGAACTTGCCCTCGTACACCCCGTCGACATCCTGCCAGGTGGTGCCGTCGGCCGAGACCTCGAACTTGTACTTGGTGGCGAACTGGCGACCCCACGTGATGTTGACCTGCTGGATGTCCGCCGGCTGGCCGAAGTCGAAGGCGAGCCACACCGGCGGCTCCTTCTTATTCGCCGACCACCGCGACGCGTCCTGCGCGAACCACTTCGCCTCGCGGGTCGCATAATCCGTGCCGTCGTCGCCGTCAACCGCACGATCCACGGTGAAGCTACTACCGGACTCGTAGCCCGACGCCGTCACCACCGTGTCGGCAAGCTGTGCAATATTGACCAGTTGATCGTCATCGACCTCGGCCGTCGCAATCGACGTGGTGCCGAATGTCAAGAGAAGGGCCGCTAACGCCGCGAGAACCCGCATTTTTCCTCATTTCGCCATTGAAATAGTCAGCTCGAGGATATCAGGAAGGTGATACAAGCGCTGTCAATTGTGCGAAGTTGCAGATCGCGGGCGGTACGGGTGCCCGCCGGTTGGGCTACCGTCCGCCTTCAAACGGGAACGGCTCGAGCGGCGCAGCACCCCACGGGCAACCCCGGACGCACATTGATGTGCTTTGGCGTTAGGTCGCCGTTCTTCGCGGCGAGGACGGTACGGTCGCGGTGCTCGGCGAAGAAGCGCTCGAACTCCCGGACAGGTTCGGCTAGCTCATTCTCGGCGCATCCTCCCCACATGGCTACCGTGACGCCCGCACCCGCGATGAATTCCTTCGCGAGGTCAAGGGCAAAGGCGAGGGCCCACTCGCGGTCGCCGTCGGGCAATGCGGCCCAACACTCACGCACCTTCCCCCAGGGTCCAAGCGCCCTCCAACGACATGGCCGGATTAAAACAATCTGGACGATTTCAGCGCGATCTCTTCATATGCGAAGATGACGCCGAAATCGTCCAAATTATTCTAAAACGCCGCCGCCTGCCGCGGGCCGACGGCCACCAGGCCCCTGCCCGCAGGCGCCTACTCCCACTCGATGGTCCCCGGCGGCTTGCTCGTCACGTCGAGCACCACGCGGTTGATCTCATCCACCTCGTTAGTGATGCGGTTGGAGATCTTGGACAGCAGGTCGTAGGGGATGCGGGTCCAGTCGGCACTCATCGCGTCCTCGGAGGACACGGGCCGCAGCACGATCGGGTGGCCGTAGGTGCGCCCGTCGCCTTGCACTCCCACCGAGCGCACGTCCGCCAGTAGCACCACGGGGCACTGCCAGATCTCGCGATCGAACCCGGCGGCGGACAGTTCCTCGCGCACGATCGCGTCCGCTTCGCGCAGGATGTCGAGCCGTTCGCGGTTGACGGCCCCCACCACGCGGATGCCCAGGCCGGGCCCGGGGAAGGGTTGGCGCCACACGAGCTTCTCGTCCAGCCCGAGCTCCAGGCCGATCGCCCGCACCTCGTCCTTGAACAGGTCGCGTAGCGGCTCCACGAGCTCAAAGTCCAGGTCGTCCGGCAGGCCACCCACGTTGTGGTGAGACTTGATGTTGGCCGTGCCGTCCCCGCCGCCGGACTCCACCACGTCCGGGTAGAGCGTGCCCTGCACAAGGAACTTGATCTCCTTGCCCTCGGCGCCCGCCTCCTCAACCAGCGCGCGCTGGGCGGCCTCGAAGGAGCGGATGAATTCGCGGCCGATGATCTTGCGTTTGGTCTCCGGGTCCGTCACGCCCTCGAGTGCGGAGAGGAATCGCTCCGACTCGTCCACCGCCACCACGCGGATGCCGAGCGATCCAGCGTAGTCGCGCACCACCTGCTCGGCCTCACCCTTGCGTAGCAGCCCGTGGTCCACGAACACGCACGTGAGCTGGTCGCCAATCGCCTTGTGTACGAGCGCCGCCGCCACCGACGAATCCACGCCGCCGGACAGCGCGCAGATCGCGTGCTTGTCTCCCACCTGTTCGCGGATCTTGCGCACCTGGTCCTCGATCACCGACGACGAGTCCCAGTTCGGCTCCAGCCCCGCGCCCTCGCGCAAGAAGGCTTCGATCTGCTCCTGGCCGTACTCGCAGTGCTTGGCTTCGGGGTGCCACTGCAGGCCGAACAGGCGCCGCTCCACGTTTTCCATGGCCGCCACCTGCGCGCCCGGCGTCGTCGCCGTCACGGTAAAGCCCTCCGGGGCCCGCGTGACCGAGTCGCCGTGGCTCATCCACACGCTCGCCATGCCGCCGGCCGGGCCGGTCACGACGCCGTCCGCCACCATCTGCGCCGGGGCGTTGCCGTACTCCTTGTCGGCCCTGCCCACCACGCCGCCGAGCGCGTGCGTCATCTGCTGGAAGCCGTAGCAGATGCCGAGCACGGGGATGCCGGCCTCGAGGATTGCGGGGTCGAGCTGCGGGGCGCCCTCGGCATACACCGACGACGGCCCACCCGACAGGATGATCGCCACCGGCTCCTTCTCCAGCACCCGCTGCGCGCTCCACGAATGCGGGACCAGCTCGGAGTAATAGCCGGCGTCGCGCACGCGGCGCGCGATCAGTTGCGCGTTTTGCGCTCCATTATCAATAACCAAAACTGGGCGTAGTTCACTCACCCCACCAGACTACCGCGTCAACAGCTCCAGTGTCCTGCGCGTTCGCACCACCACGGGCTCATCGTCCATCGGGTCGGAGAACTCCAACCCCGCTGCCAACAGTTGCGTGGGGAACGGCCGCCGCGCGGTCTCCTCCAGGCTCATCACGCGCGGGTAGAGCGGGTCGCCCGCGATCGGCACCCCGAGGTAGCTCATCGTGGCACGCAGCTGGTGCAGCCGCCCCGTCACGGGTCGCAGCTCGTACAGCGCCAGCCCGTCCGTGAGCTCCCGCTCCTTCGCGACGAGCGTGCGCGCGTTTGGCACGCCCTCCCCCACGCGCACCGCGATCTCCCCCGGCTCCCGGGTCAGGTGCAGCTCCACGTTCACGACGCCGTCCGCGCCCCTCCCGCCCAGGGCCGCGGCGTGCCCAGGCCCGGCTTCGACGACGCCCGCCCGGCCCGCGAGCGCGCCCAGGTCGATCGATGGCGCCACCGCACGATAGACCTTGCTCACCTGGCGGGCGGCGAACATGTCCTGGTAGGGGCCACGCCAGCGCGGGTCAAGCGTGAGCAAGACGAGACCGGCGGTCTCGGCGTCGAGGCGATGGGCCGCGGAGACGTCGTCGTTGGCAAACTGGCGCCGGGCCGCGACGGTCACGGACCGGGCGACGTAACTGCCGCGCGGGATGGTGGCGATGCCGTGGGGCTTGTCGACGATGATGAAGCGCTCGGCGCGGTGGACCACGTCGAGGACGATGGGGCGCTCGGGCTCGTCGGGGACGGGGCGGAAGATGTACAGGCGCGTGCCGGGACGGTACGTGTCGGCGGCGCAGGCCGGCACGGAAAAGTCGTAGAAGGCGTCCCCGTCGAAGATCCCGGCGCCCTCCGCTCCGAAGCGCTCCGCCGCCCACTCCCCGAGCGTTGCAAACTCACGCTCGGGAAGCACCACGGGCGAGGCGTTGATCCCGCCACGCAGGGCGGGCCGGGTGGCACGCTGGTACGCCGAGCGTCGTTGCGATCGTGGCCTGCGCCCCACGGCCCCTCCTTTTCCCTTGCGCTTTCCCTTGCGATCCGGCCGGAATCCCGGCCGGTGTCTCGCCCTTTGGTCCTGCACTTCCCGTGCACGGCTTCATATGGAATTATGCCGAAATTTGTTCATCCCCTACCCAAACGTGGGACGATAGGAACACGGCTCGGCCGTGGAACAAGATCATGAGAGAGGATGACATGACCAAGAGCGTCTACTTTACCGCAGCAGAGGGCAACTCCGGCACCCGCCCCGTCGTCCGCGCGGTCATCGAACAGCTCACCCAGGACTACCCCAAGCTCGGCCTCTTCCGCGCCTTCACCAACGGCCCGATCGACACCGACGATGAGTTCATTGACCTCATCAAGCTCGTGGGGCGCGAGGAAGACCTCGACATCGCGTGGGGCACCACCCGCCAGGCCTACGTGCGTAACGAAGAAGCGGCTATGACGGACCTCGTCAAGCGCTATACCGACTACGCCCAGAATTTCGACGCCGTCCTCATCCTCGGCCTCCTTGATGGCGATCCGGTCAACCCGGGTATGCTCGCCCGCACGGGCCGCGCCGCCGCCAACCTCGCCACCTCGGTGTTCGTGGTGGTCTCCGGCGCCCTGCGCACGCCCGAGCAGGTGGTCAACCTATCCCACCTCGTCTCGCGCGAGATCCAGGGCGAGAACGCGCCGATCTCGGCCGTGGCCGTCACCTCCGCCGAGCACCGGGTGGAGCAGGAGAAGAGCCCCGAATACGCCCACATTCCGATCGTCTACTTCTACGACGGCGAAGCCGTGGAGCTGACGGATACCGACAGGGCGATCGTGCGGGCGTCGATGGAGCACGGCTCGGACGTCATCACGCCGCTGAGCTTCACCGCCTCCCTCATCTCCCGCGCCCGCGCCCAGCGCAAGCGCATCGTTATGCCCGAGTCGGCTGATGACAGGATCCTGCGCGCGGCCGACGAACTGATCCGCCGCGAGGTGGCCGACATCGTGTTGCTCGGCGAGCGCGAGGACGTGCTGGCCCGCGCCGCCCACCTCGGCCTCGACCTCGATGGGGCCGACATCGTCTCCCCCGCCAACCCCGACCTCATCGCGAAGTACGCCGCCGAGTTTGCCCGAGTGCGCGAGAAGAAGGGCGTCACCTACGACCAGGCCGTGGAGACGATCAAGGACCTGTCCTACTTCGGCACCATGATGGTCCACATGGGGGATGCCGACGGCATGGTTTCCGGCGCGATCAACACCACCGCCAACACGATCGTTCCCTCCTTCCAGATCATCAAGACCAAGCCGGGCGCGGCTCTCGTCTCCTCCTGCTTCCTCATGCTCATGGAGGACCGGGTCTACGTCTACGGCGATTGCGCCGTGACCACCAACCCCACCCCCGAGCAACTGGCAGGCATCGCCGTGTCGTCGGCCGAGACGGCCGTGCAGTTCGGCGTCGACCCCAAGGTCGCGATGCTGTCTTACTCCACCGGCACCTCCGGCAAAGGCCCGGACGTGGACGCCGTCGTAGAGGCCACGCGCATCGCCAAGGAGCAGCGCCCCGACCTCCTCATTGAGGGCCCGATCCAGTATGACGCCGCCGTCGATGCCAAGGTCGCCGCCACCAAGCTGCCCGGCTCGCCCGTGGCCGGCCAGGCCACCGTGTTCGTCTTCCCGAACCTCAACGCCGGCAACATCGGCTACAAAGCGGTCCAGCGTTCCTCGGGCGCCGTGGCCGTGGGCCCGGTCCTGCAGGGCCTGAACAAGCCCGTCAATGACCTCTCGCGTGGCGCGCTCGTGGAAGACATCGTCAACACGGTTGCCATCACCGCTATCCAGGCCCAGAACTAATCAAAGGAGAATCCGTGACAGTACTCGTCATCAACTCTGGATCGTCGTCGATCAAGTACCAGCTCATCGAGCCCGATTCGGGCACGACGCTGGCCAAGGGCCTCGTGGAGCGCATCGGCGAATCCACCTCCCACCTCGAGCACGAGGTCGAGGGGCAGACCTTCGAGCTCGACCAGCCGATTGAGGATCACGCCGTGGGCCTGTCGCTGGTGATCGACATGTTTAACACCCACGGGCCGGCGCTCGCCGACGCCGGGATCCGCGCCATCGGCCACCGCGTGGTTCAGGGCGGAAAGTACTTCGACAAGGCCGTGCTCATCACCGACGAGGTGGAGCAGATCATTGAGAATCTCATCCCGCTCGGCCCGCTCCACAACCCCGCCCACCTCAAGGGCATCAAGGTGGCGCGCGAGATGTTCGACGTGCCGAACATTGCCGTGTTTGACACCGCGTTCTTCCAGTCCCTGCCGAACGAGTCCGCCACCTACGCCCTCAACCGTGACGTGGCCGAGAAGTACCAGATCCGCCGCTACGGCGCGCACGGCACCTCCCACCAGTTTGTTTCCGGCGCGGTGAGCGAGCTGCTCGGCCGCGATGACCTCAAGCAGATCGTGCTCCACCTCGGAAATGGCGCCTCGGCGTCGGCGGTAGTGGCAGGAAAGGCAGTGGACACGTCGATGGGCCTGACCCCTCTCGAGGGCCTGGTCATGGGCACCCGCACGGGCGACATCGACCCGGCGGCCGTCTTCCACCTTTCGCGCGAGGCCGGGATGAGCACCGACGAGATCGACACCCTGTTCAACAAGCAGTCCGGCCTCAAGGGCCTGGCGGGCGACAACGACATGCGCCAGGTGCGCGCGCTTGCCGCGGCGGGCGACCCGCACGCAACGGAGGCCCTCGAGGTCTACGTCCACCGCCTGCTGCACTACGTCGGCGCCTACACCGCCGTCATGGGCGGGCTGGACGCGATCACGTTCACCGCCGGCGCTGGTGAGAACGACGCCGACCTGCGTGCTGAGGTATGCGCGCGCCTGACGCCGTTCGGCGTCAAGCTCGACCTGGAAAAGAACGCGGTGCGCTCGAAGGAGGCCCGCGTGATCTCCACGCAGGACTCGGCGGTGACCATCTGCGTGGTTCCCACCAACGAGGAGCTCGCCATCGCACGCCAGTGCATGGAGATCATTTAATCTGTTACCTTTCGCGGGGCGACGTCGCCGGACACGGCCGGTATCGCCCCGCGAAAGCAATTGTCTAGGAAGAGGACCTCATGTCTATTGAACTTGCCACGTCAGCAACCCCGCAGCTCGAGGCCGCGTTCGCTCGCCTCATCCCCCAGCTTTCCTCCACCGCGGCGCCGATGGACATCGAGCAGATCGACCAGCTGCTCGCCCAGTCGTGCATCGACCTGTTGCTGTTCAAGGACGAGGGCGAAATCCTCGGCATGCTTACCCTGGTGACGTTCACCATCCCCACGGGCACGCGGGCGTGGATTGAGGACGTGGTGGTTGACGACGCGGCGCGCGGGAAGGGCGCTGGTCGGGCACTCGTGGAGGCAGCGTGCGACCTTGCAACGACGCGCGGTGCGAAGAGCGTGGATCTGACGTCCCGCCCGTCGCGCGAGGCCGCCAACCGTCTGTACCGTCGGTGCGGATTCGAAGCGCGCAAGACCAACGTGTATCGTTACGGCGGGAAGTAACGGTTTTAGTGCCCACCCGCCTCCCCCTGCGGGTGGGCATCGGCGAGCTTTCGGGGGAATAGGCTAGAGGCATGAGGTTTTTTCGTAGCAGTTTGGCTCTCGCGCTCGCGCTCGCGCTGACTGGATGTACCTCCTCTGTACCTCCCGAGCCGTCCGCCGCGCAGCCGCTCGATTTTTCCAAGGCGCCCACGTCCGGGTATGAGATCGACAACGATCCGGAGTTCGCCCCGCCGAACACGTGGGGACCGCGCGGCACGGCGAGGCCCGGCGTCGGACCCGGCGGGCTCCCGCTTGCTCCCGGGCCGAATGCGAACCGCGCCGCCGCGCCCAAGCTGGAAGACGGGCGGGTGGACTGTTCGCAGGCCCGGTGTGCGGCGCTGACCTTTGACGACGGTCCCGGCCCGTACACCGATCAGCTGCTGGATACGCTTAAGGACAGGGGCGTGCCTGCCACGTTCTTCCTGGTGGGTTACAAGGTCGAGGGCGGGGCGGCCACCGTACAGCGCGCCGCCGCCGAGGGCCACGCGATCGGCACCCACACGTGGAGCCACCCCGTCCTGCCCAAGCTCGCCGAGGGCGCGATGCGGGCGGAGATGGCCTCCCCCATCGACGCGCTGACGGCCATCGGCGTTCACACCGACATGATCCGCCCGCCCTACGGAGCCCGGAATGCCACCGTGGATGCCGTGGCCGACTCGCTCGGGCTGGCCGAGGTCCTGTGGTCGGTCGACACGCGCGACTGGGAGTCGCTCTCCACCCCCTCCGTCATCAACGAGGCCGTCACCGCAGCTCACCCCGGTGCGATCATCCTCATGCACGACATCCACCCCACGTCGGTGGCCGCCGTGCCCGACATCATCACCAAGCTCGAGGCGCAGGGCTACGTGCTGGTCACTGTCCCCGAGCTGCTCGGCGATTCCTTCGGCACGGGCAGGACGATCTACTCCCAAAACCAAGTCAAGGCCCACTAGCCCGGCCCTGCGCGGGCGACGCCTTGTCACGACGCCGCCCGCGCGGCCCGCGTCCACAGTCCGCGTCTGCTCGGCGCTTCTTATTCGGTGCGGTTGACCGCGAGCCGTGTCATCTTCTTCATCGAGGGCAGGATCGCGACGATAGCGAGGCCGGCCGCGATGAGCGCCCCGATGAGCGCCGCCACATATGTACCGGTGAAGCGCGCGTCGAGCGTGTAGGACACGGCGTGCATGAGCACGAAGCCGGCGCCGATGCCCGCGGCGGTGGCGATCGTGGACATGACCACCAGCGGTACGAAGGACTCCACCAGAACCATGGCGCCCAGCTGGCGCAGGGTCATCCCGCACAGGCGCAGGCTGAGCAGCGATCGGCGTCGTTCGAGCAGGCCGGAGTAGGTGGAGACGACGAGCGAGATGACTGACACGACCAGCGTGACCGCGATGCCGGCATAGGTCAGTTGCGTAAAGAAGCGGACTGTCGTGTCGGGGCTCTTCGTGGCCGACTCGATGAAGATGTCCTGGGCCCGGCCGGCCACCACGTTGCGTAGCGCCTCGATGTCGCCCGCCTCGCGCAGCTTCACGAGCGCCACCACGGACGTGACGGGCTGGCCGCCATCGTACTCGATGTAGGCGCCCGCGTTCGCCTCGAGCTCCCGGGCCACTTCGGCCACGTCGACCCCGTAGTAGTCGGCCTGGGCGCCGGACGCGTAGGGGTTGATGGCCACGACGCCGTCGTCGCACGCCACGTCGTCAACGAACCGGGCGGCGTCGGCGCAGGGCATGACCATGTAGGCGCCCGCGAGCTGGGGGTAGTCATGTACCTCGCTCGCCCAGGGGGAAAAACGGATTTGGGCCACCTCCGCCGTGTTCATGCCGTCCACGCGCACCACGCCGGGGGCGAAGCCGTCGGAGCGCTGGTCGAAGAGATCCTCGGGCACGTCGGAGACGGCGGTGAGGAAGAAGCTGCCCGCAAACAGGGCGAGCACCACACCGACCACCGAGCGCGACACGCGGCTGGCGTGGGCACGCACGTAGGAGGAGCCGATGAAGAGGTCGGCGGAGCTGGTGAGGCGGCGGACCAGCCCGCCAAGTGCGTAGGTGAACCACGGCCCGGCCAGCACCAGGCCGATCATCGTGGCGATCACGGCCGCCATGAGCTGATAGACCGTGTTGCCGTTGCCCTGATTTTCGTCCACGGTTGCGTAAATGTGGACGAACGCGCCGATGCCGGCTGCGAGCGGCAGGAGGCGCAGGGCGCCGGGGCGCGCTTCGCGCTTCTGGCGCCGGGCCACGCCCAGCGGCGATAGGCGTAGCCCGCGCATGCCCCAGGCGTTGGAGAGGAAGATGAGCGCGATCGTGGCAAGCGCCACCGCCACCCAGTGGAGCGGGGTGACGTCGATGCGTGAGGGCCACTGCCGCCCACCGCCGAGCGTGAGTTCAAACAGGGCCGGGCGTGCGGCAAAGTAGGCAGCCGCGCCGATCACCAGGCCGCCCGCGGCCGCCACGAGTGACTCGAAGGTGACGATCATGAGGATCTGCTTGTTCGTGGCGCCCACCAGGCGCAACGCGGCATAGCGCTGCTCGCGCTGCACGCTGCCGAGTTTTGCCGCGATCGAGATGAGGATGAGGACGGGGAAGAGCACGATGGCCACCCCGAGGTAGACGACGGCGCCGATCACCTGAAACTCGAGGTCCACCAACGGCTCGTTGAAGCGGTAGACGGCCACAGAGTCGGGGATGTCGGCCTTGTCCACTCCCATGATGACCAGCTGCTCGTCAGGCCCGGCCACCATCGACTCTGGAAGAACCCCGAGCTTCGTGGTACCAAAGCGCATCCCGACATCGTAGGCGCTGGTCTCCATGATATCCGAGACAGCGGGCGAAACCCAGTACTCCCCCGGCTCGGGCCAGCGCGGCAGACCCGCGGGCAGCTCGGGCGAGCCGGTGTCGGTGGCGACTTGCATGACAGAGGTGGCGTGGTCGCCGAGCGCGTAGGCGGAGTCGAGGCGCAGCTGCATCCACAGGGGGTCGCCGTCGCCGGGGGCAAGCTCCTGGTCGTACCAGAACGCCGACCGCGCCTGGTCGTATCCCTGGCGCCAGACAGTATACGAGCGGTCGAAGAGCGCGTGGTGGTAGGCGGAGAAGAGGAAGAGGATGAGTACACCGAAGGCGACCGCCCAAGTGAGCAGAGCGAGGCGGCCGCGGCTGCGGGCGGCGCTGGCCTTGAAAAGCTGGGCTGCGAGTTTCATTGCCCCTCGATCCGGCCGTCCCGCACCACGACCTCACGGTCGGCGTAGGCGGCGATCATCGGCTCGTGGGTGACCATAACCACGGTCAGACCCTCGGCGCGGGCGAGGCTGACGATCATCTCCATCACCTGCTCGGAGGCGAAGGAGTCGAGGGCGCCGGTCGGCTCGTCGGCGAACAGCACCTCGGGCGTGATGATGAGGGCCCGGGCGATCGCCACGCGCTGGGCCTCGCCGCCCGAGAGCTGGCCGGGCAGGGCGTCCGCCCGATCGGACAGCCCCACGCGCGCCAGCCACTCGCGAGCTCGCCGTTCGGCGTCGTTCTTGCGCACCCCGCCCAACATGAGCGGGACCATGACGTTCTCCAGGGCCGACAGCTCGGGCACGAGCTGGCCGAACTGGAATACGAAGCCGAACTTTGTGCGGCGCAAGATCGTGCGCTCGGCGTCGGGCAGGGAGTCAATCCGGGCGCCGTTGAGGGTGACCGTGCCCTGGTCGGGGGCCTCGATCGCGGCGAGCGTGTGCAAGAGCGTGGACTTGCCCGAGCCGGACGGGCCCATGATGGCCAGCACCTCCCCGCGCAACACGTCGAGGTCGATCCCCCGCATGGCGTGGGTGGGCCCGAAGCTCTTCGTGAGCCCGCGGGCCTCGAGGATCACATCGCGGACCATAGTTCCTCCTTCAGGTTGGTCAGGCGGCTGGCGGTCATGTCCATCCAGCGGATGTCGGCTTCGATGTGGAAGATCGCGTTGTCAAGCAAGATGCGCTCGGCCAGGTTTGCTTCACGACGCCGGGCGATGAGCTCGCGCATCCGGGCGATGTGCGCTGACTTTTGGGCGCGAAGGAAGGGGGCGGCGTCGCCGTGAATCATGAGGGCAAGCACCACCTTCATGTAGAGGGTGGCCTGGAGGGTGGGCGCGGGCGGCTCGGGCTGATCGAGCCAGGCGAGTAGGCGCTCGTTGCCGAGATCGGTGACCGCGTAGCGCGTGCGCTCAGGGCCGGCGGAGGCGCCCGTGTCCGCCACCTTCTCGATCGCGGCGTCGCGGGCCAGGCGGCCGAGCACGGCGTAGAGCTGGCCCGGCAGGATCGGCTTGTCACCGCCGAACAGGCAATCATAGAGCTTCTTGAGCTCGTAGCCGTAGGTGGGCTCCGTGGAGATAAGGCCGAGGAGCGCGAACTGGGTGCTCATATCCCCTCTATTCACTCAGTGACTAGTATGTCTAAAAGAGTACCCCCTCTATTCACCCAGCGAATAGAGGGGGCTCAGACCCAGGGATGACCCGGGAGACGGGCAGCCGGCGTCGTCGGGCTAGCTTCCCGGCGACGCGCGGGCGGCCCGGCAGCTGGAATACTAGCGCTCGCCCACCATGGTCGAGACGTCGAGGGCCGCGTTCAGCGTCTCCGCATCGATCTCGCCACGCTCGACGAAGCCGAGGTCGATCGCGGCCTGCTTGACCGTGATGTTTTCCTTGACCGAGTGCTTGGCAATCTTCGCCGCATTCTCGTACCCAATGTGACGGTTGAGCGGGGTGACGATCGACGGCGAAGACTCGGCCAGCTCCAGGCATCGCGCCTCGTTGGCCACGAGCCCGTCCACCGTGCGCTTGGCCAGCACCTCGGCCACATTACCCAGGATGTTGATCGACTCAAGCAGGTTCTGGGCCATAACCGGCAGCATAACGAGCAGGTCGAAATTTCCCTGGGCGCCGGCGAACGCGATGGCGGCGTCGTTACCAATGACCTGTGCGGCAACCTGGACCGTGGCCTCCGGGACCACAGGATTGACCTTGCCCGGCATGATCGACGAGCCCGGCTGGAGGTCGGGCAGGTGGATCTCGCCGATGCCGGCGCGCGGGCCGGAGCCCATCCAGCGCAGGTCGTTGGCGATCTTGACCAGCGAAATGGCGACCGTGCGCAGAGCGCCCGAGGTCTCTACCAGGGAATCCTGCGCGGCCTGCGCCTCGAAGTGATTGGCGGCCTCCACGAAGGGCAGGTCCATGTGCTCAGCGATCAGCTCGATGACGCGGGCGGAGAAGCCGGCCGGCGTGTTGATGCCGGTGCCCACGGCCGTGCCGCCGAGCGGTAGCTCCGCCAGGCGCTCCTCCGTGGCCTCAACGCGCGCAATGCCGTAGCGCACCTGCTGGGCGTAGCCGGAAAACTCCTGGCCGAGCGTGATCGGGGTGGCATCCATGAGGTGGGTGCGCCCGGACTTGACCACACCCTTCCACTCCTCCGCCTTCGCCTCGAGCGACTCGGCGAGGATGGCGAGCTTGGGTAGCAGGCCGTGGCGGAGCGCCGCCAGCGCCGCGATGTGGATCGAGGACGGGAAGACGTCGTTGGAGGACTGCGAAGCGTTGACGTGGTCGTTCGGGTGGACGTCCAGCTCGTCGCTCGAGGCGAGGGTGGAGAGCACCTCGTTGGTGTTCATGTTGGAGCTGGTGCCCGAGCCGGTCTGGAAGACATCGATCGGGAACTGGTCATCGTGCTCGCCGGCGATCACGGCGTCGGTAGCCTTGACGATGGCGTTCTTGCGCGCGTCGTCCAGCACGCCGAGCTCGTTGTTGGCGATCGCGGCGGCGCGCTTGATCTGGGCCAGGGCGTGGATGTGCGGGGGCGTGAGGGTCTTGCCCGAGATCGGAAAGTTCTCAACGGCCCTTTGAGTCTGGGCACGGTAGAGGGCGTCAGCGGGAACCTTCACTTCGCCCATCGTGTCGTGCTCAATGCGGTACTTCATGGTCACTCCTTCGCAACTCAAGTGGACGCGGCCATTTTCCCACGATTTCCGGGGGTCAGCCACGGCCTTGCGCTCCTAGCTTAGGGTATCCTTAGGAAATCTGCCCCACGGAGATCTGCACGCGCTGGAACTCCTTCAGGTCAAGGTAGCCGGTCATCGCCATCGCGTGGCGCAGCGCCCCGGTGAAGTTAGTCAGGCCATCCGCCGACGACGACGGCCCGCCGATAATCTTCTCCAGCGGCGCGCGCGTGCCCACATGGACCCGCTCCCCGCGCGGGAGCGAGCGGTGATAGACCTCCGCACCCCAGTGGTATCCGCGGCCGGGTGCCTCGGTGGCGCGAGCGAGGGCGGTGCCAAGCATGACGCCGTCGGCGCCGCACGCGATCGCCTTGACTAGGTCGCCCGACGTGGAGATCTGCCCGTCGGCGATGACGTGGACGTAGCGCCCGCCGGTTTCGTCCATGTATTCACGACGCGCGGCTGCCACGTCCGCGACCGTGGTGGCCATCGGAACCGCCACTCCCACGGTGCGGCGGTTGGCGGTGGTGGCCCCGCCGCCGAAGCCGGCGAGGACGCCGGCGGCACCGGTGCGCATGAGATGAAGGGCCGCGGTGTAGGACGCCGCGCCGCCCACAATCACGGGCACGTCAAGTTCGTAGATGAAGCGCTTGAGATTGAGCGGCTCACGGTTGGAGGAGACGTGCTCGGCGGAGACGGTGGTGCCACGGATGACGAACAAGTCCACGCCCGCGCCGGCCACCGTGCGCCAGTATTCCTGGGTGCGCTGCGGGGACAGGGCGCCGGCCACGATCTGGCCGGCATTGCGGATCTCGGCCAGGCGCTCCACGATCAGCTCGTCCTTGATCGGCTCACGGTAAACCTCCTGCAGGAGGGCCGTGGCCGTTTCCTCCGGTTCGTTTGCGATCCGCTCGAGGATCGGCTCCGGGTCCTCATACCGAGTCCAAATACCCTCGAGGTCCAGCACGCCGACTCCGCCCAGCTCGCCGATGCGGATCGCCGTAGCCGGAGAGGTCACCGAATCCATCGGGGCTGCCATGATGGGGATCTCGAGCAGAGCCGCGTCCAGCTGCCAGGTGATCGAGACGTCGGCGGCGTCGCGGGTGCGGCGCGAGGGGACGATCGAGATGTCGTCAAAAGAATAGCCAACACGTGCGCGCTTGCCGCGCCCAATTTCCGTTTCACTCACCCCTCTAGATTAGCCCATCGCGCCACCACCGCTGGGTGGGGCGCGGCGGGGAGCACGACGCTTTCGAAAAGTGTCGGAGACGCCATTTAGACTGGGGGAAAACACAAGGAGCTGATATGTGGACCACCCTCCCCCGCGCGGGTTTTGATACGGAAACCACGGGCATTGACGTGTTCAATGACCGCTTGGTCACCGCCGCGATCGTCATCCAAGATGGCGGGCGCGAAGAACGCTACACGTGGCTCGCCGATCCGTGCGTGCCGATCCCCGAGGCGGCCGCCGCCGTCCACGGCATCACCACCGAACGCGCGCGGGCCGAGGGGCGCCCGGCTGTAGAGGTGCTGGCCGAGGTCGCGGACATGCTGGCCCGGCACATGGCCGGCGGCAACCCTGTGGTGGCCTACAACGCCTCGTATGACATCACGCTGCTCGAATCCGAGCTCGCCCGCCACGGCCTGCCCACGCTCGCCGATCGACTGGGCGGCGAGGTCTACCCGGTGATCGACCCGTACTTCCTCGATCGGCACGTGGACCGCTACCGCAAGGGCAAGCGCCGCCTGGAAAACCTCGCGGCGCACTACGGGGTGGCGCCCGAAACGTTCCACGACGCCGAAGGGGACGTCCTCATGACACTGCGGGTGCTCGATCGGATTCTGGAGAAGTACCCGGCCATGGCCGAGGCCCCGATCGACGTGGTGATCAACGACCAGCGCAAGGCCTACAACGAATTCATGGACTTCATCACGCGCAACAAACCGAACGCGAGCTCGGAGCCGCGCGGCTGGCCGATCGCCAGGTAAGCCCCCCGCCGGCCGTGCCGCCCGAAGCTGGCCGGCACCCGGGAATGCGCGAGGGCGGCGGCCGACCGGCCGCCGCCCTGGGCACCTCGGGGTGAGCCCCGAGTGTCGCGTCTAGTTGTGCGAGCTGTAGTTCGGCGCCTCGGCCGTCATCTGGATGTCGTGCGGGTGCGATTCACGCAGGCCAGCTGCGGTGATCCGCACAAAGCGGCCCTTGTCCTTCAGCTCCTGAATCGTGCGCGCGCCCGTGTAGAACATGGTCTGATGCAGGCCGCCCACCAGCTGGTAGATGACCGAGCCGAGCGGACCACGGAACGGCACCTGGCCCTCGATGCCCTCGGGCACGATCTTGTCATCCGAGGACACGTCGGCCTGGAAGTAGCGGTCCTTCGAGTAGGACACGCGCCCGCGCGAACTCATCGCGCCGAGCGAGCCCATACCACGGTAGGACTTGTACTGCTTGCCGTTGACGAACACAAGCTCGCCCGGAGATTCCTCGCAACCCGCCAACAACGAGCCAAGCATCACTGTGGAGGCGCCGGCCGCGAGCGCCTTGCCGATGTCACCCGAGTACTGCAGGCCGCCGTCGGCGATGAGCGGCACGTTCGCCGGGCCGCACGCCAGGGAGGCCAGGTGAATCGCGGTCACCTGCGGCACGCCAATGCCGGCGACCACGCGGGTGGTGCAGATCGAGCCCGGGCCCACGCCCACCTTGACCGCGTCCACTCCGGCGTCGATAAGCGCCTGGGCACCCTCCGTGGTGGCCACGTTGCCGCCGATCACGTCCACGCCGTCGAAGCGCGAGTCGGCCTTGATCCTACGGATCATGTCGAGCGCCAGCTTGGCCTCACCATTCGCGGTATCCACCACCAGCACGTCCACGCCCGCCTCGGCCAGCGCCTCGGCGCGCTCCCAGGCATCTCCCCAGTAGCCAACGGCTGCGCCCACGCGCAACCGGCCGTGCTCGTCCTTCGTTGCGTGCGGGTACTTCTCCGACTTGGTGAAGTCCTTGACCGTGATGAGGCCGGTGAGACGGCCGTCGTCGTCGATCAGGGGAAGCTTCTCAATCTTGTTCTCGCGCAGAAGGCGGGCAGCCTCCTCACGCACGATCCCCTCACGGCCGGTGACCAGCGGCATCGGCGTCATCGCCTCGGACACCCGCATCGTAGCCCACTGTTCCTGCGGGATGAACCGCAGGTCGCGGTTGGTGATGATACCGAGCAGCGTGTTGCCCTCGTCCACCACAGGCAGGCCCGAAATCTTGTACTGGCCGCACAGCGCGTCCAGCTCGTCAATCGTGGCGTCCGGGCCGATCGTCACCGGGTCAGAAATCATGCCCGACTCCGAGCGCTTGACCACGCGCACCTGCTGCGCCTGGTCAGGGATCGAGAGGTTGCGGTGCAGGATACCAATACCGCCCTGGCGCGCCATCGCGATCGCCATGCCCGCCTCCGTCACAGTATCCATCGCCGCGCTCAGCAGCGGGACGCGCACGGAAATGTTGCGAGTCAATCGTGACGTGGTGTCAACCTCGGACGGCACCACATCCGTGGCATTCGGCAGGAGGAGGACATCATCGTAGGTTAAACCAACAAGTGCGAAAGGATCATTAGTCACCTTTCCATCATATGCGGCTGGCCAGCACAACTACACCCGATCTCATGCCGCGTTCACCACGATCCGATGTCCAGACATTTTCTCAGCGCTGAACTTGGACTATTCCAAAAAATGGGCGTGTAGGGTACTGTCGTTAGTGGATTCTCACGACGCCGAGATATGGCGCTGAGCGACTCGAAGGAAGTGAACGTGGTAGCTCGCATCAAGGATGTGCAGGGCGCACTGGTCGACTATTGGGACTGGCAGGCACTGGGATCGTGCAACACGATGGATCCGGAGTTCTTCTTCCATCCCGAAGGTGAGCGCGGCGGTCCGCGCCGGCGCCGCATCGAACGAGCGAAGCGAATCTGCCAAACCTGTCCCGTTCTCGACGAGTGCCGCGAGTACGCCCTCTCCCACAACGAGCCCTACGGGGTGTGGGGTGGCCTGTCGGAAGAAGAGCGCAACCGCCTGTCGCGTCAGCGCCGCCGCAGCCGCGCTTCCTAGCCAGGCACGGCAACCGGTTTCAATTCACTGGACGTTTTCGGGGCGATCTCCCCATATG
>NZ_KV793231.1:0-17987 GCF_001808405.1 Trueperella sp. HMSC08B05
AACTGCTCTTCCGGGGCCCACCCCATGCCCGTCGACTATGGCTGGTAGGACTCCAGGTCGAGGTAATGCTATGCGCTAAGCTTTCCAGACTTAACGGATAGAGTAAGCATCTCATTGTGAGGGGTTAGGGTAACGCTGAGCGTGTCCGCCAACTCTCCGACTGCACGCCAAGTCTCCTCCTCATTGCACATCAGAAGGCTTCCTTGCGAAAAAGTAATCGTCCAGATCATCCATTCGTCCTCACAATGGCGATCAATGCTGCACTGGATATCAGTCTCAAGTCTCCCATTCGTTGCATCAAGCGCAAAGCCAACATCAATGATCTTGCCTTCGATATCAACATCTACCGTGAGGAGAGGGGACTCATCGAAATAGCCAGTCTGTGGAAATATAGCTTCTCCTGGGGCCTTCCACCCAAACCCACTACCATCTGCCCAGCAGTACGCTGTAAGCGTTCTAGTATCCAGCCGATTCATCACCAAATCACCACAGTCATAATAGTGCTATTGTGAAGACTCAATCGAGCTTCCCAGACCCCATAACGCACATATGCAGTACCATTGTTGGTTTTCTTCAGTGTTCCGTGCCTTGCTATCGTTTCGACGTTAATCTTCCGTTCGGCCGCTCTTCGTGTTGCCTCTCGAGTGACTGAGAAGCTTCGATTACCAAGCACAGCGAAGGCTAATCGCTGTCCTGCGCTCACACCACCGTCACCAAAGCACACTCTGCTTATACAGTTTTGCGGTAGGATCGGACGACCTTCACCGATGAACCTAGGAAAGCCATCAGGATCGGCATCCTGAGGTGTCGACGTCAGTGAGCTAACGGGTGTCACACCTTCAGCAGGTCGTCTCGGATGCCCAAGGTTACCAGCGAGGGGAGCGTAAAATGATACTGTCAGCCCTGTTGTAGCCAATGTGGTCATTATAGCTTTCAAAGTCAACACCTTCTCTCGGATAATTCCGGCGATGTGTCGCACATTGTTCGAGAAACCTTAAGACAACCCCAAGGGTGTGTCAAGCCTCACACTAGAAATGAGCGTAGGTGATGTCAGCGCTTTACAACAGGTTCCGAACCCGAGCCCGGAGGACAACATGGTTGACGAGATACGGACACAATTCGACGTGGAGTGTCCTTGGTTTTTAGGTCCAGGTGACTTGAGTGTTGTCCATTATTGCCCCGCCTGTGGGTGGCTGGCATTACGTGTGTGCGCATGAAGAATGGCCTTGTGTGTGTGCCGCGTTTGTCACCGACGTTTACTCCCGACGGATCGTTGGGTGGGCGTTATCAGATTTGATGCGTACCGAAGCACTGTCGTTGCAAGCTCTTAACCAGACAATCGTGTGTGCTAAGGAAACAACAGGTCTCATTCGCCATTCGGATCACGGGTCGCAGTACGTCAGCGTTGTCTACAACGAGCGACTTACCAAGCACAGTATTACCGCTCCACCGGAAGCCTCGGCGAGTCCTACGACAATGCTCTGGCTGAAAACATCAACGGCTCTTACAAGAACGAGCTAATCCATACCCGCAGGTGCGATGACGTTATCGAGGTAGAAATCGCCACGTTCGAGTGGGTGTCATGGTGGAACCAGACCCGGATCTACCAAGCCCTTGACTACCGCACCCCGGTCGAGGATGAGAACGACTACTGGCACAGCGCCAGCACATCAGAGGAAATGAAAACCAGGGCAAATGCTAGGAACAAAACTCGGGACACTTCAGTGGGCAGAACTTGTGAATATACCGGCTACCGATTGCTATAGGGACCTGGTCGGGCTCTGGTTCACGAGCTGTGTCGGGGGTAGCTGGTGCCGGGTGGGCCTTGGGCCGGCGGGCCGGGTTATAGGCGCATGGGAGGGCGCCAACCCGACACCCTCAAGTGGGAAGAGCTCCTTTAGTGCGATGTGCCTGGGCCCGGGAGTAACCGCGCGCCAACCAGCATCCCGAGCGCGGCAAGCGCAATCGCCCCCGCGAGCATCCCGAACACAAAGGCGGCCGACCTGCCGTGCCCCTGTTCGTCGCTGACCTGGAGCGCGTTGATGGAGGCGGTGGAGAACGTGGTCAGCCCGCCGCAAAAGCCGGCGCCGAGCATCGCGTACCAGGTGGCGGAACCAGCCAGCGCGTCTTCCCGCACGAAGAGGGAAGCGAGCAAGCCCAAGAGGAAGGAGCCGACAAAGTTGACGGTCACGGTTCCCCACGGGTGGGGGAGCGCCTTGTCGATGAGGTAGCGGGCGCCGGCACCGATCCCACCCCCGAGCGCGACGGCGAAGATCATTGCTCACCCCGCCTCAGACGTGTGGCTCGTGGTTCGACGCTCAGCGCCAACCCGACCGGCCTTAAGCCCCAGCCAGGCGGCGCCGACGCCGAGCACCACGGAGCCTACGGCATAGGCCAGCCCCCAGGCAGCGTTGTCCTGCAAGAGTTCGACTGTATCCACGGCCAGTGCGCTGTAGGTGGTGAAGCCGCCGAGCATCCCGGTGCCCACGAAGAGCCGGGCCTGCCCGCTCACCATCGAGGAGACCACGCCTAACGCAAAGGCGCCGGCCACGTTGATGGCGAGGATGACGAGCACGGGGTAGGTGGCCCCGTTGGAGAGGAAAAACCTGAGGGCCGCGCCGATCGCGCCGCCGAGTCCAACGAGTATGACATTCACGGCTCCAGCCTAAACCTTGCTCCGGTAGTGTTGAACTCATGAGCACTGTGATGGACATCGTATCCGTGATGAACGAGCACTTCCCGCCCGCCCTCGCAGAGGACTGGGATCGTGTGGGGCTCGTGGTGGGAGACCCGGCAGACGAGGTCACGAAGGTGGGCTTCGCGGTGGACCCGTGCGGTGCGGTGGTGGACGAGGCGATTGAGCGCGGGGCCCAGATGCTCATCACGCATCACCCGCTCTACCTGCGCGGGACGTCGTCGGTGGCGACGGACACCGCGAAGGGTGCCTGGGTGCACAAGCTCATCCGCAACGGCGTGGCCCTCTTCGCCGCTCACACGAACGCCGACTCGGCGGCCAACGGCTCGGCCGTGGCGCTGGCCGAGCTCCTCGGGCTGTGCGATACCCGCCCGATCGAGCCGAATGCCGAACACCCGGAGCTGGGCCTGGGCCGCGTGGGCGAGCTCGAGCTGACGATGAGCGTGCGCGAACTGGCTCTCCGCCTCCAGGTGCTCCTACCCGAGACCCCGGCGGGCATCACGATCGGGGGAGATCCCGAGCGGATCGTCAAGACCGTGGCGGTTTCTCCGGGCTCGGGCGATTCCTTCCTTTCGGCGGCGAACCGAGCGGGCGCGGACGTCTACATCACCGCCGACCTACGCCACCACCCCGCCACCGACCACCTCTGGGCCGGCGGCTGCGCCCTCATCGGCGCCACGCATTTCGCCAGCGAGTGGCCGGTGCTGCCCAAGATGCGCGACGCCGTGGCCGCGGCCGGCGTCGACACCTACATTTCCACCCTCATCACCGACCCTTGGATTGAGAGGCTCTGATGGCACGCGCACCCCGCTCCGACCAGCTCCAATTGCTCGACGTCGCCCAGCTCGACGCCCAGCTTGCCCGCCTCAAGGCCGAGGGGGAGCGCCACCCGCTACGCGCGGAGGTCGGCGAGCAGATGAACCTCGTGGCGGCCAAGGGCCGGGAGCTCATGGAGGCGCGGGCCGAACTCGACACCGCGCAGGCCCAGCTGGAGGAGGCCGAGCGCCGCACGCGCGAGCTCGCCGGCATCGTCGCCGAGAAGCAGGGCCGGCTGAACGCGGGCACGGGCATGGACTCGCGCCAACTGCTTACCCTCGAAAGCGAGATCAATGCCAATCAGGCCTTCCTGGACGAGGCCAGCGATGCGGAGTTCGTGGCCTTGGAGCGGGTGGAGGCGGCGGAGTCGGCGATCGCCGACATCGAGGCCCAGCAGGCGGTGTTGAACGAGCGGATCGTCACCGGGCGCGCCGCGCTGGAGGACGCTATCGCGATGCTTGAGCGGGACGCTGCGGACGTGCGCCGGGAGCGCGACGCTCTTTATGAGCCGCTGGCCGCCGAGCTCAAGGACGCCTACGAGCGTGCCCAGCGCAGCGGCGGGCTGACCGTCATCGCCCTGCACCGCAACGGCGAGACCTCGGGCGGCGTGCAGATTTCACCGATCGAGGTCAACCAGATCAAGAACTCCGACCCCGACCAGATCCACATCTCCGACGACTACCAGTGCATCGTCGTCCTGCTTGACGCCTAGCCGCGTCCCGACGGCCTCGCACTACTCCTCGGTGACGAGCGTGAGCTTGGCTGGCCCGCGCCCGGCCGGGGTGAGCTCGACCCCGCTCACGTGCCCGTCCTGCACGAGCACCTGGGCGAATTCGGCCAGCTCCAGAGGCGTGCTGGGAGCGTTGGCCTCGCGCACAAGGTACCCGGCGAGCAACCCGCGGTAGTGCTTGGCCCAGTGTGAGACGACCGAGCGTTTTCCGTTCCTCAGCCGCACGGCCCCGACCGTCACGTGGCGCTCTGGCGCGGGCGACCACACCATGTACTCGCCCGATCGCGCGTCAACCACCAGCTCGTCCTCCGGCAGCACCGCCTGCTCGCGCAATGCCTGCCGCCACAGCGCCTGCACCGAGAAGTCGGGCAGCTTCGTGTTCATCGACAGCCGGTAGGCGGGGATGAGATCCTCGGGGCTGAGCACCCCGAACGCGCCGGAAAAGATGCGCACCATCCGTGCGCTGCGCTCCCGTTCGGCGTCGGTGAGCGTATCGAAGCCTGCCGCCGCGTACAGCACCCCGGTGTACACCTGCCACGCCGGCGCGCACGGGCGTCTGTAGAAGTCGATCTGCGCCCGAATCTCCGGCTCGAGCGAGGCGCCCACTTTGAGCACGCTGAGTGCATCCGGCGCCCCCGACACCCGTTGCAACGCGTCGATCACACGCTCGCGCACGGGGTTGAGCTGCGGCGCGGTGAGCGAGGCGAGGTCGAGGGCGGGGCCGGTGGCCGGCGTCGTCTTCCCGGCAGACGGAGGCAGGGCAATGAGCATGTTTCATGTATAACCCGCCCGGCGGTATAATCCAAAGCGCAGTTGGCCGGGCGGCCGCGTGGGCGCATGCCCCCGAGGAACGTCCGGGCTCCACGGGAAACGGTGGTGGATAACGTCCACTCGGAGTGATCCGCAGGCTAGTGCCACAGAAAGCAAACCGCCGCCCACGGGCGGTAAGGGTGAAAGGGTGAGGTAAGAGCTCACCGCGTTTCAGGTGACTGGGACGGCAGGGTAAACCCCACCGGGAGCAAGACCGAGCAGCGCGCTGTGAGATCCCGCTCGCGCGCGGGTTGGTTGCTTGAGCCCACCGGCAACGATGGGCCTAGATAGATGGCCGCCGCCTTTTGGCACAGAACCCGGCGTATAGGCCAGCTGCACGTGTGGCCCGCTCCGGCGGGCCACACTCTTAGCCGTAGCCTTCACGACGCCGTCGTTCGGCTTCCAGCCGCGAGCCTAGTCTTCGCCGAGCTCCTGCTTGGCGAAGAGCGCCGCGCCGACGATGCCGGCCGTGTTGAGCAGGTCGGCGGGGACGATCGGCGCGTTCGTGGTGATGTGGTGGAGGAACTCGGCGTGCTTCTTGGAGATGCCGCCGCCCACAATGAAAAGGTCGGGGGAGAAGAGCATCTCGTAGTGGCCAAACACCGTGTTGAGCCGCGCGCCCCACTCCTCGAAGCTCAGCCCCTCACGCTCGTAGACCGCGGAGGAGGCGAAGTGCTCGGCCTCCATGCCGTTGGGCAGGAGAAGGTGGCCGAACTCGGTGTTGGGCACCAGAGTGCCCTGGGACACGAGCGCCGAGCCAATGCCGGTGCCGAGGGTGAGAATGATGACCGTGCCCTTATTGCCCCGGGCGGCGCCAAAGTGGACCTCGGCGTAACCGGCAGCGTCGGCGTCGTTCATCACGGCCACCGGGCGCTGGATATTCTCCGCAATGAGGCGGGCCGGGAAGGTGCCCGCCCACTTCTTCGACAGGTTGGCGATGAAGGGGATCTGCCCGCGCACGATCGGAGCGGGGAAGGACAGGCCCACCGGGACCTCGCCCGGCAGGTTGAACTTTGCCACGATCTCGCCGATGATCGCGGCGATCTCGGCCGGCTCGGCGTTTTCGGGCGTGGGGATGCGCACGCGCTTATCCATGAACTGGCCGGTCTTGAGGTCAACCGGCGCGCCCTTGATGCCCGATCCGCCCACGTCGACTCCGATGGCGACCTTGCGAAACTTCTTCTTCATCTCTTTCCTCCGAAGGTAGGGGCGCCCGTCGTCGTCGGCGCCGGGGACTTAGGCGGGGATCGCCGGGGTGGTTTGCCCCATGGAGGGCAGGGTGAGGATCTCGGCGCCGGTCTCGGTCACCACGATCGTGTGCTCGAACTGGGCGCTGCGCCCGCGGTCCTTGGTGAGGACGGTCCAGTCGTCGTCCCACTGGAACCAGTCGATCTGGCCAAGGGTGAGCATGGGTTCGATGGTGAAAACCATGCCCGGCTCGATCACCTCGTTGTGGCGCGGGGCGGCGTCGTAGTGGGGGACGATGAGGCCGGAGTGGAAGGCCTCGCCCACGCCGTGCCCGGTGAAGTCCTCCACCACGCCGTAGTCGAAGCGCTTGGCGTAGGACTCAATCACGCGGCCGATCACGTTGATCTCCCGCCCGGGCTTGACGGCCTTGATGCCGCGCATCATCGAGGTGTAGGTGCGCTCGCACAGGAGGCGCGATTCTTCGTCCACCTCGCCCACGTAGAACATGGCGTTCGTATCCCCGTGCACGCCGTCCTTGTAGGCGGTGACATCGAGGTTGATGATGTCGCCCTCCTCGAGCGGGCGTGAATCGGGGATGCCGTGGCAGATGACCTCGTTGATCGAGGTGCAGATTGACTTGGGGAAGCCCATGTAGCCCAGGCAGGAGGGGTAGGCGCCCTGGGAGACCATGTAGTCGTGGGCGATGGCGTCCAGCTCGTCAGTGGTGATCCCGGGCTTGATGGCGGCGCCGGCGAGGTAGAGGGCGTCGGCGGCGATCGTGCCGGCGGCGCGGATCTTCTCGATGGTCTCGGCAGACTTGATCTCGGGGGCGGTGACCACTTCGGGGCCGTCGTGGAACATGTATTCGGGCCGCTCAATGTACTCGGGCACGTGCCGCATGGGCGACAGGGTGCCGGGCGTGAGGGTTCCTAGGGGAGCGCGATCTGCTTGCATAATATTAAGCTTAGTCCTATGTGAGGCGGGCTCAAATCCCGCCGCCGGGGGAGGGAGCACGCATGGCTTTTTGGTTTAACGTAGCAACGGGCGAGGTAGCCGAATCGGAGGCGCCGTCGTTCCCGGCTGCCGAGCGCATGGGCCCCTACGCCACGCGGCTGGAGGCGGAGAGCGCGCTCCTCCTCTCCGAGCAGCGCAACGCGGAGGCGGACGCCCCCGAGCCGGAGGATGGCTATGACGCGGCTGAGCGCGAGTGGAAGGAAAACTGGTGAATCCCCAATCCGAATACGTCTTGCGCGAGGTTGACGACCACGACGTGCGCTTCATTCGCCTGTGGTTTACCGACATCACAGGCACGCTCAAATCCGTGGCGATCGCGCCCGCCGAGCTCGAGGCCGCGTTCGAGGGCGGCATCTCCTTCGACGGCTCGGCGGTCCAGGGCCTCACACGCGGGCACGAGTCCGACATGGTGATGCGCCCAGACCCGTCCACCTTCCAGCTCCTGTCCTGGGGCGAGGACGATTCGCCCTCGGCGCGCATGTTCTGTTCGATCTACACTCCCGACGGCGAACCGGCCCGTTCCGACCCACGCGCGGTGCTCGAGCGTGCCCTCGAGCGCGCCGCGAACATGGGCTTTTCGTTCTACGCCCAGCCCGAGTGCGAATTCTACCTTTTCCACCCGACGACGGACGAGCACGCCGCCCCCGTCCCCATCGACAACGGGTCCTACTTTGACCACGTCACGCGGTCGATCGCGCAGTCCTTCCGCTCGCGTGCCGTCAAGACCTTGGAGGACATGGGGATCACGGTGGAGTTCTCCCACCACGAGATCGGCCCGGGACAAAACGAGATCGACCTGCGCCGCAGCGACGCCCTCACCATGGCCGACCAGATCATGACCCTGCGCGTGGTAGTGGAACAGGTGGCGATCTCCCAGGGCGTGATGGCCTCCTTCATGCCCAAACCGCTCATCGACGCGGCCGGCTCGGCCATGCACACCCACTTCTCCCTTTTCGAGGGCAACAAGAACGCTTTCTACGACCCGCTCGCCACCTTCCACCTTTCGCCCACCGGGCGCAAATTCGTGGCCGGCCTGCTCCGCCACGCCCCACAGATCACCGCGATCACCAACCAGCACGTCAACTCCTACAAGCGGCTGTGGGCCGGGTACGAGGCACCAAACTACGTCTCCTGGGGCAACTCCCACACGTCGCTCGTGCGCATCCCGGCACTCGACCAGGGCGACCCCGAATCGGCCCGCGTCGAATACCGCGCCCTCGACTCGGCCGCGAACCCCTACCTCGCCTTCGCCGTCATCCTCAACGCGGGCCTGGCCGGCATCGAGGGCGACTACGAGCTGCCCGAGGACCTCGATGTGGACGTTTCCGAACTGACCGACCTCGAAAGGCGCGCCATGGGGCTACGCGCCCTGCCGGCGTCGTTATCGGATGCCCTGAAGGAGATGCGCGAGTCCGAGCTCGTGGCCGACACGCTCGGGGAAGACGCGTTCGCCTACTTCCTGCGCAACAAGCGCCACGAGTGGGAAGCCTACCGCCACCAGGTCACGCCGTTTGAGCGGCGTGCGTTCATGACGTCGAACTGATGTGGGAGGCGGCTAAGCTTCGCAGGGCGGGCTTCTCCCCGCCCGACCGCGCCGCGCGCCTGCTGGAAAGCCCCGCGCTCGCGGGTACGGACGCCGACTGGTTGCTCGCCCACGCCGCCGGTACCGCCGATCCCAACCAGGCCCTCCTCGGCTATCTGCGCCTCACCGAAGCCGCGCAAGAGGCCGGGCCCGAGGCTCGGCGCGCGCTGACCGACGCCTGCCAGGCGGCGCCCGCGCGCCTGTTCGCCATCCTCGGCATGTCCACCACCCTCACCGAGCACCTCATCTCCCACCCCACTAACGTCCACATCCTCTCCGACGCCAAGATCGCCGAAGCCGGGCTCGACACGACGCTCGAAGGGGAGAGGGCCTCCGCGCTCGCGGCCGTGCGCTCGTTTTCTCCCGGGCCGGGTGAACCCCCGCGCGCCGACCTGGCCGAGCTTGGGGAGGCCGGCGCGATCGAGGCGCTGCGCCTGCACTACTGGTATCGACTCACCCAGATCGCGGCGCTCGACCTCACGGCCGGCCCGGCCCCCGATCACGTGGAGGCGGTGGCCCGCGCGCTGTCGGACGTCGTGGGTGGAGCGCTCGAGGCAGCACTGGCCGTGGGCCGCGCGGTCTACGGACCCGAGGCGGACGACGTCGCCCTGGCCATTATCGCCATGGGCAAGACGGGCGGGCGCGAGGTCAACTACATCTCCGACGTCGACGTGATTTACGTGGCAGGCTCCCGTTCCGGCGACGACGAGGCCGACCTCCCGGCCGCCACCAAGCTCGCCGAATACATCTCCCACGCCGTGGCCGCCCCGGGCCGCACGCCCGCGATCTTGCAGATCGACACGGCACTGCGCCCGGAGGGCAAGGCAGGCCCGCTCGTGCGCACCCTCGATTCTCACGTGGCCTACTACGAAAAGTGGGCCGAAAACTGGGAGTTCCAGGCCCTGCTCAAGGCCCGGCCCGTGGCCGGCGACCGGGAGCTCGGGGAGCGCTACGTCGCAGCCCTCACCCCACTCGTGTGGAACGCCGCGGGCCGGGACGGCTTCGTGGAGGAGACGCGCGCGATGCGCCGCCGAGTGGAGAGCCTGGTTCCCGCGAAGGACGCCGAGCGGCAGATCAAGCTGGGACGCGGGGGCCTGCGCGATATCGAGTTCACCGTCCAGCTCCTCCAACTCGTCCACGGCCGCACCGACCCGTCCGTCCGCCAGCGCTCCACCCTCGAGGCCCTCGCCGCCCTGCGGGACGCTGGCTACATCGGCCGCACCGCCGCCGCCACCATGGACGCCGACTACCGGCTCCTGCGTGCCCTCGAGCACCGGGTCCAGCTCCACCGGATCCGCCGCTCGCACGTGCTACCCACCGCCGACGCCGACCTGCGCCGGATCGCCCGATCCCTCCGCATCCCCGGCCTCGACACCGCCGAGGAACTGGGGGAGATGTGGGCGCGCGTGCGCAAAGAGGTGCGGGCCCTGCACCTGGAGATCTACTACCGGCCCATGCTGCCGGCCACCGCCAAGCTTTCCGCCGACAACGCTGCCCTCGAGCCCGAGGCCGCCCAGGCGCGGCTGGCCGCGATCGGCTACGGTGACCCGCGCTCGGCCTACGCCAACGCGCTCGCCCTCACCTCCGGCTTCAACCGCACGGCCGCGATCGCCCGGCACATCATGCCCGTCATGCTCGAGTGGTTCACGCAGGGCCCCGAACCCGACCGAGGGCTCGCCGCCTTCCGCGACGTGTCAGAAAAGCTGGGCTCGACCCCCTGGTACATGCGCCTCCTGCGCGACTCGAAGGTGGTGGGCGAACGCCTCGCACGGCTACTGTCCACCTCGCGCTACGTGGCCAACGAGCTCCCCTCGCAGGCCGAGGCCATCGCCTGGCTGGAGGCCGACGAGCTCGCCCCGCTCGGGCCGGCCGAGCTCACCGCCCAACTCGATTCCGTGCTTAACCGGCGCACCGACCCGCGTGAGATCGCGATCGCGGGCCGGGCGCTCCGGCGTCGTGAACTCTTGCGCACCGCGATGGCTGACACGCTGCGCCTTGGCACGGACTCGCGCCAAGCGATCACGGACGCGGGCCAGGTGGCGGTGGAGGCCTCGCTGCGTGGGGCGCGAATCGCGGCCAGCGCGCCCGACTCGCTCCAGTTCGCCGTCATCGCCATGGGCCGCTTCGGAGGCGGGGAGCTGGGCTACATCTCGGACGCCGACCTCCTGTTCGTCTTCGACCACGGCCCCGAGCTTGCCGAGCAGGAGGCGAGCGCGGCGGCGAACGAAGTGGCCCGCCACCTCATCGCCCTGCTCTCCACACCCGCGCCCGAGCCGGGCTTCCCCGCCGACGCCGATCTGCGCCCCGAGGGCAAGAATGGCCCGCTCGCCCGCTCGCTCGACTCCTACCGCGCCTACTACGATCAGTGGGTGCAGACCTGGGAGCGCCAGGCCCTGCTGCGGGCGCGGTTCGTGGCCGGCGACGGCGTCGGGGCGCGCTTCATTTCACTCATCAACCCGCTGCGCTACCCTAGCTCAGGGTTGGCGGACGCCGAGGTGCGTGACATTCGGCGAATGAAGGCGCGCGTGGAGTCCGAGCGCATCCCGCGCGGCGTGGACAAGACCCGGCACTTGAAACTCGGCCCGGGCGGGCTCGCCAACGTCGAGTGGGCCGCCCAGATCCTCCAGCTGCGCCATGCGGGCCGCATCCCGGCGCTGCGCACTACCGGCACGCTCTCCGCCCTTGACGCGGCCAGCGAAAGTGGCCTCATCAGCGCCGATGGCGCTGGTAGGCTGATCGAGGCCTGGTCGTTTGCCTCGGCGCTGAGGGACGCGAACGTGCTCGCCTCCGGGCGCACGCGTGGCGCCAAGCTGGACCTGCTCCCGCACGGGGCACGCGAACTGGCCCGCACTGCCGCTCTGCTCGGGCGCGAGGGGGAGCTGCACGCCATCGAGGAAGACTACCTGCGCGCCGCGCGTCGGGCCCGAGCTGTTGTGGAACGCATCGTCTACGAGGAGTAACTGTGGAACTCATTCTTGTCCGTCACGGTCAGACCTACATGAACGCCAAGCACACGATCGACACGGTCATACCCGGCGCTGCGCTCACCGAGGCGGGTTGGACCCAGGCCAACGACGTCGTCGCCACGCTCGCCGCCCTCGAACCAGGCGCGATTTGGGCCTCGAACCTCACGCGCACGCAACAAACCGCTACCCCGCTCGCCACCCGCTTGGGGCTCGACATCCAGGTCCACGACGGCCTGCGCGAGATCGGTGCCGGATCGTATGAGGGCGGCGACACCGAGGACGACTACGACGGCTACACGAGCACGATCTTTCGCTGGATCAACGGCGAACTCGACCTGCCCATGGGCGAGGACACGGCCGTGACCGGGCGTAGCGTCCTCGAGCGGGTCGACGACGCCGTCCGGGTCATCGAAGCCGCCGGGCACGAACGCGCGGTCGCCTTCGCCCACGGGGGAGTCATTGCCTACTGGGTGGGCGCCCGCGCGCGCAACGCCCAGCGCGACCGCAACGCCTTCGTGCCGCTGACCAACACGGGCATCGCCCGCCTCACCGGCAGCCTCGACGAGGGCTACACCCTCAACTCCTGGATGCACATGACCTTCTAGGAGCCAGGGCAGTAGCTCCTAGAAGTCGTAGTAGAGCGCGAACTCGTAGGGGTGCGGGCGCTGGCGCAGCGGCTCGATCTCCTTTTCCCGCTTGTAGCGGATCCAGGTGTCGATGATGTCCTCGTCGAACACGCCGCCCTCGGTAAGGTAGTCGTGGTCCTCTTCCAAGGCGCGCAACGCGTCCTGGAGCGACTGGGGCAGCTGTTCGATTTCCGCGTGCTCCTCGGGCGGCAGCTCGTAGAGGTCCTTGTCGATCGGCGCCGGGGGCTCGATCCGGTTGCGGATACCGTCCAAGCCCGCCATGAGCTGGGCGGCGAACGCCAGGTACGGGTTCGACGAGCCGTCCGGGGTGCGGTACTCGATGCGCTTGGCCTTCGCAGACGTGCCCGTGACCGGGATGCGCGTACACGCCGAACGATTGCGCGCCGAGTAGACGAGGTTGACCGGGGCCTCGAATCCCGGTACCAGCCGGTGGAAGGAATTGATCGAGGGGTTGGTGAAGGCGAGCAGGGACGGCGCGTGGGCGAGCAGGCCGCCAATGTACCAGCGCGCCAGGTCTGACAGGCCACCATACCCGCGCTCGTCATGGAAGAGCGGCACGCCGTCCTTCCACAGCGACTGGTGGCAGTGCATGCCCGAACCCGCGTCTCCGAAGAGAGGCTTGGGCATGAAGGTCGCCGTCTTGCCCGCGGCAAAGGCGGCGTTCTTGATGACGTACTTGAACTTCATGAGGTCATCCCCGGCGGCGAGCAGCGTGTCGAACCTGTAGTTGATCTCCTGCTGGCCGGTCCCGCACTCGTGGTGCTCGCGCTCGATCCTCAAACCCACCTCCTGGCACAGGCGCGTCATCTCATCGCGCAGGTCCGCCTCCTGATCGTTGGGGGAGACGGGGAAGTAGCCGCCCTTGATCCGGGTCTTGTAGCCCAGGTTTGGCCGCTCTTCTGTGCCAGTGTTCCACCACGCGCCACGGGCGTCGAGGGGGTAGCCCGCCTTGTTGGGCGAGTCGTCGAATCGGACGTCGTCGAAAACATAGAACTCGGGTTCGGCGCCAAAATAGACCGTGTCGGCGATTCCGGAGGCGCGCAGGTAGTCCTCGGCACGGCGGGCGATCGTGCGCGGGTCGCGCGAGTAGGGCTCGCCCGTGAACGGGTCGACCACGAAGAAGTTCATCACCAGCGTCTTACGCGCGCGGAACGGATCAATGTAGGCCGTACCAAGATCCGGGATGAGCTTCATATCCGACTCGTGGATCTCGGTAAAGCCGCGGATGGAGGAGCCGTCGAACATGAGGCCATCGCGCAGGGCGTCGTCGTCAAAGGTGCCGATGGGGATGGCGAAGTGCTGCATCACTCCGGGAAGGTCGCAGAAACGGATGTCGACGAACTCGACCCCCTCCTTGGCAAGGTAATCCTTGGCCTCATCAACACTTGAAAACACGTGGTACTCCTAACGGAAAAGACGGATCCGACCGCCATTGTACGGGGTGAGGGCAAGACAAAAGGGGCGGTGCCACATCGTGGCCGCGCCCCTTTGCTTAGCGTCCGCGCATCGCTCGCCTGTCCGGGCGGGCGTTGAACGGGTCAATCCCCTTCGGGATCGGCAGTGCGTTGGTCTGGATCGCCTTCATGCGGGCCGTGACCGCCGCGACCTCCTGGTGGGAGATCTTCTTCGGCAGCTTCTTCAGGTGGCGCTCCAGCTTCGCAATCGGCACCTGGCCAGCGCCATTGCCCACCTTGATCACCTCAACGGGCACCGAGGGGGCCACGCGCTTGATTGCCTTCTTCTCATCCTGGATGAGGCGATCCACCCGGTCGGCCGGGCCCTCGGAGATGAGGACGATGCCGGGGCGGCCAATCGCACGGAACAGCATGTCCTGCGTGCGGGCGTTAAAACGCACCGGCTCCTGCTCGATCACCCAGCCTCGCTTGATCTGGCCAAGCACCGCGGCGGAGGCACCGGGCATGCCGTCAATCTGCGCGTACGACGCACGGCGCACCAGTTGCGTCAGCACCAACAGTGCGAGGACCACGCCCATGAAGATTGAGAGCGGGACCCACACCCACCAGAACCTGGTGGCAAGTCCGCCCAGCAGGCCAAGAACGACGCCGACCACGAAGCCGGCGAGCAACGCCCAGGCAGTCCACGGGTACGTCTTCTTCGCCACCCGGTACGCATCGGCGACGTAACTCCACCAGCGCTTCTTCTTGGGCTTGTTCTTCTTGGTCATCGCACTTCCTTGTTCGGTTTCATCAAGAGTTTAGTAGATTGCACGGCCGTGCTCAAAGATGCCTCAGCCAAGCGCCCGTTCGTCCTTGCGCCCCAGGGTGGCCGAGACGAGCGTAATCAAACCGGCACACACTGCTGCGGCGAGGAATCCCACGGCGACGTTGGAATCCACGAAGCGCCCCACGATCGCCGAGGCACTCGCCACGCCGAGGACGTTGGCGGAGACGATGGCGGTATTGGCCACGCCGTCGCCGCCGCGCGGGGCCCACTTGCCGGCCAGGGTAAAGATGGACACGCCGAGCGGGCCTATGAAGACTCCGGCCACGAGCAGTAGGAGGGACAGGGCGACGCCGCCGGTGGCAATCATGCAGGCCGCGGCGCCGAGCAGAAGCCCGCTTCCGGCCAGGAGGATGCGGCGGTTGTAACTCAGGCGCTCGGGCAGCGCCACCGCCATGAGGGCTGTGACCGCCGCCGAAAGGCCAAGGGCCGCGTAGATGAGGCCACCCAGGCCCGACAGGCCGCGCGTCTCGGCAAAGGCCGTCACCGTGGTCTGCATTGCGCCGAAAAACATGCCCATGAAGAACATGGCGGCAAGCGGTGTGCGGACCCGGTTCATGACCGCGAGGAAGGAGGGGCGCGGTTCGTCGTCGTCGAACACGGCCGGGCCGCGGGCGTGACGCGAGAGCGCGAACGGGAAAACGCAGGTGAGCACAAGGCCGGCGGCTACGAGCAGCGGAAGGCTGGGGGAGACAGCGGCCGCGAGGATGCCCACGGCGGCGGGGCCGAGCACGAAGATCAGCTCATCGTTGACCGTCTCCCACGACATCGCGGCGGGCAGCTGGGCCGGGCTTGCGATCGGGTACCAGCGCACGCGCGAGAGTGGGCCGATGGGGGAGGTGGTGATCCCGATGAAGGCCGACATCGCCATAAGTGCCGCGGTGGCCGGCTCGCGGGGCGCGAACCAGACGAGCAACAACAGGGCCACGATGTTAAGCGGGGCGAACACCAAGAGCGGGTTGCGCTGCCCGAAATGGTCCGTGAGGCGGCCGATGATGATGTTGCCCAACCCGTTCGCGATCGCAAGGGACGCCGAGCAGTAGGCGGCGACCTCCACCGAGCCGGTCTCGGCCACGATGAGGGTCAACACGCCGATGATGATCATGGAGGTGGGAAGGCGGCCAAAAAACGACACCACCAAGTGGGGCCCGCCCACCAGCGAGGGAAGATCGCGATAACCACCAAAAGAATTCGTACTCACCCGGCCATTGTAGACAGCGCGGTGCCGAGGTGGCCCATCACCGCCTGTGGAAAAGGCCATCATGGGTGGCGACGGTTGTGGTCTGCTTGAGGCATGAAGAACGAGCCGCGGTGGAGGATATGGCTGATCGCGTTCGCGGTCGTGGTCGGATTCGGGGTGGGGCTATCTCCGGATCGGACGGACTGGAAGGCGTACGCCCAAGCGATGGTCGACGCGCGAAACGCCGCGATCGTCGGCGAGGACTGGGAGGTGCTGTGGGCCCTGACAGTCGACGGCTCGCCCGCCAGGGCCGAAGACGAACAGCTCAAGGCCTGGATGGAAGACAACGGCGTGCGAGTGGAGGCCGTGGTGACCGAGGTGATTTCGGTGAACATGCGCGCCTCGGACGGTCCCGTCCTCGAAGTGATCTCCTACCAAAGCGGGGCACACATCGAAGGGTCGGACTCGGCCAACGAAAGCCAGCGCATCTGCCGGCGGTGGGCCATTCGGAACGCCAAGATCTACCGGGTGCGGCCGTGCCTGATGGAATCGGGCTAAAAGCTCGTGGGTTCAGGGGAAGAAAAGGGGCCCGGCTCGCGCCGGGCCCCTTGCTGAGGACTTAGAGGACCTCGGGGAAGTCACCCTCTTCGAGGCGGAACTTCACATCACGCAGGAAGCGCGAGGCGGCAGCGCCGTCGATGATGCGGTGATCGTAGGAGATGGACAGGAAGCACTTCGAGCGAATCGCGATAACCTCGTTGCCGTCCTGATCCTTGACCACGCCCGGCGCCTTGAAGATCGCGCCTGTGCCCATGATGGCCACGTTGGGCTGGTTGATGATCGGCGTGTCGAACGCGGCGCCAGCGGAGCCGGTATTCGTGATCGTGAAGGTGGAACCCGCCAGCTCGTCGGCCTTGATCTTGCCGTCGCGCGTGCGGGCGGCCAGGTCTGCGATCTGCTTGGCGATGCCGGCGATGTTGAGGTCGCCAGCTTTCTTGATCACGGGGACGAACAGGCCGCGCTCGGTGTCAACAGCGATGCCCACGTGCTCCACGTCGTGGTAGACGATCTCGTTGTCCTCCACCGAGGAGTTGATGATCGGGTGGGCCTTGAGCGCCTCCGTGGCCGCCTGCACGAAGAACGGCAGGTAGGTGAGGTTCACGCCCTCGCGCGCCTGGAAGGTGGCCTTCGCCTGGGCGCGAAGCTTGACGATCCGCGTGACATCGACCTCCATGACCGTGGTCAGCTGGGCCGAGGTGGCCAGCGAGTCGATCATGTGCTTGGCGATCGCCTTGCGCACGCCCGTCATCTTCTGGCGGGTGCCACGCAGGGTTGCGGCCTCTTTCGCCTTCTGCGCGATCTGAGTCTTGATCCCGCCCGCCGGGGCAGCCGGAGCGGCCGGAGCTGCGGGTGCCGGAGCGGCCTGCGCGACCTTGGCGGCCTCAGCGGCGGCCTCGACATCCTGGCGGCGGATGCGACCGCCCACGCCCGTGCCGGAGACCGTGGCCAGGTCCACGCCGAGGTCCTTGGCGAGCTTGCGCACGATTGGGGTCACGTAGGCCGATTTGCCATCGGCCGGTGCCGGAGCCGCAGGGGCGGGCTTGGGCTCAGTGGGCTTAGGCTGGGCCGGAGCAGGCGCAGGTGCGGGCTCAGCCTTGGGAGCCGGAGCCGGAGCCGGCTCGGCCTTCGGCTCTTCCTTCGGGGCAGCCGGCGCCGGGGCAGCCGGGGCCTCGCCACCGATGACGGCGAGCACGGTGCCAACCGAGACCGTCTCATCTTCGGAGACCTTGATCTGCGTGAGGATGCCCGACGCCGGGGCCGGGACTTCGGTGTCGACCTTGTCGGTGGAGACCTCGACGATCGGCTCGTCTTCCTCCACCTCGTCGCCTACCTGCTTAAGCCAGGTGGTGACGGTGCCCTCGTCAACGGATTCGCCGAGCGCGGGCATCTTCACCTCAACGCCCGAGCCCGACGCCGCCGGGGCAGCAGGCTCCTCGGGAGCCGGGGCCGGAGCCTCGGGCTCTGCAGCGGGCTCCTTAGCCGGGGTCTCGGCCGGAGCAGCGGCGCCGGAGCCGTCGCCGATGTAGCCGAGCACGGTGCCAACCGAGACCGTCTCAT